>NZ_JBHMIM010000020.1:0-107563 GCF_048060115.1 Micromonospora sp. LOL_023 | reverse complement strand
GGGCGTTCGCCTACTCGGTCCAACACCAGGATCCAACGCCGCCCGACCGGCCGATGTTCCCCGCACCCGGCCAGCACACCGAACCTCGCAAACAGGACGAACCGTTTAGGCCAGTTCGATTCCCCACGCGCCGGATGATCGCGATGATGCGGCGAGTTCTTCTCAAAAGTCACCTCCGGGTCACCGCGCAGAGACCTACCGTGGGTCACGGACGGAGGGAGATACAGGCGACGCCGCCAGCTACCCGGCGCGGCCCCGCGTTTCGAGGTGCGCCCGCTGGCCCGGCCGAACAAGGAACTCGTGGACCAGGGTCTCGGCTTCGACCTCGGCACCCTGCTGGCCGCCGGCAGATGGTGCGGGCGCTCGGCGTGGGTGCCGCCGCCGAGGCGGCCTGATCCCGCACAACCCGGCACCGGTGACGGCCGGATTGCCTCAGGGCGCTGCCCCAGGACGAAACCGGTCGTGATCATGAAGGCGGGATGCGTACCGTCGGGCGGTATGAACCCCGATCTTCGTCCGTTCGTGCGCGACGGGCGTCTCGTCTCTCTGCCGGCGCGGCAGGCCCGACGCCGCGCAGTGCTGACGCACATCGTCGAGGCATGTTTCGACCGTGACGTGGTCTACGACGAACCGGCGGTCGACGAGCTGCTGCGCCACTGGTGCGACGGCGGCGACGTGGACCACATCACCGTTCGCCGCTATTTGATCGAGGCCGGGCTGATGACCCGGGCCGACGGTCGGTACTGCCGCAATCCGCTGGCGTTGCCGTACCCGAACACCGCCGAGCGGTACGTCGAGTCGATGGGCCTGAGCTGAACCTCAGACTCCGTTCACTGAGATGATCTTGTTGACCAGACCGCCGCCGGGGTGGCGAAGACGCTGGAGCCGCTGGCGAAGTTGACGTACAGCTTGGTCGGGTCGCCGTAGCTGGTGGCGTCAAGGTGCCGGCGGACCTGGTCGCGCTTGGTGGCGATCGCCCCGACGGTCGACCACCCGGATGCCGGCGGCGAGCTGGGCGGCGAGCGGCGCCGCCCCGTTGCCGTGGTTCTCCTGGGTCTGGGTGAAGGACCCACCGTGGATGGACAGGCTCTGGTGGGTGCCGGACAGCGACAGCGACGCCAGGTTGGCGCCGTCCGGCAGCCGGCGCAGCCAGTCGGGGTTGCTGGCGGTGATCAGCGACCGGTAGCTGGCGTCGGCGGCGAGCGCCGGCGCGGGCAGTGCGACGATCGCGGCGGCGGCCGCGAGCAGGGACGCGGCGAGCCCGGCGACGACCTGCCGCCGAAGGACCAGAGATCCCATGCCGAAGAATATAGATCCACCAGTACGCCGAGACTACTGATCGGACACTCAGTTGCCGGCGGATTCGTAGCGGCGTAGTCCGGCGCGGAACACCAACGCCGCCACCGTCACGCAGTAGGCGGCGACCAGCGGGGTGAGCCAACCCAGCCAGGTCGGGCCGACCCCGGCCCGGCCGGCGCCGTCCGGGTCGCCGAGGATCGCGCTGACCGGAAAGAAGCTGACGAACGCGAACGGCAGCCCGACGACCAGGACCAGCCGCACTCCGAGGGCGTACACCGACACCGGGTAGCGGGCCAGGTCGCCGATCTGGTGCACCGCGTACGCGAAGATCGAGTGTGCGCTCTGCATCCAGAACGCCGACGAGTTGGTGATCAGATTGATCGACAATTTGACCACCATGCCGCTGGCGAACAGCAACAACCCACCGACGACCAGCGCCGGGCTCCAGACGACGTCGACCCGCCACAACGCCCAGCCGAACATCGCCCCACCGGTGACCAGGTTGCCCAGCCCGTTGATGCCGACATCGTCGCTGAGCACCTGCAGCACCACCGGGTACGGCCGCACCAGCTTGTAGTCCAACTCGCCCTTGTTGACCAGCCACGGCAGCCGCCAGGTACCTTCGAACAGCAGCGGCCCGATCGCGTCGGAGATCACCACGACCGAGTAGATCAGGACCACCTCGGCGAAGCTCCAGCCGTTGACGTGCGGCACCCGGGAGAAGATCGCGCCGAGGAACGCCAGCCCGACGAGCTGGGTCAACGCCGAACCGACCACCAGGATCCAGAAGTCGGCCTCGTACTCCAAGGTCGCGCGCAGGTGGGCGCCGAGGCTGCGCCGGTAGAGCCGGACCCCCCGACGCAGCCCGCTCCGTCGTCGCATGATCATCCCCCGTGTACGGTCAATCGACGCACCGCCGCCCGCCAGGCCAGCCGGGCACCCCACCACAGCGCCACCGTCCACACCGCCTGGATACCGATCAGCCGCAGCGCGTCCACCCCGGTCGCCTGTCCGAGATAGATCGTCGCCGGGGTGAAGGTCATCCCGGCGAACGGCAGCACCGCGGCGATCGCCTGCAGCCAGCCGGGCAGCAGCGTCAACGGCACCAGTGCCCCGGAGAACAGATTCGTGATCGCCCCTCGGGCCAACGACACCCCGAAGATGTTCTGCGTCCAGAAGCCCAACAAGCCGGTCAGGTAGACGGTGGTGAACCGCAGCGGCAGCACCAGCAGCGCGCTGACGGCGAACAGCGCGGCCTGGCCGGGCGGCGGCACCGGGACCGGCCCGGTGATCGCCAACACCACGGCGCAGACCGTCAGTGAGAAGGCGACCTCGACGACGGCGACACCCACCGTCTCGGCGAAGCGGGCCCGCTGGTAGTCGACCGGCCGGGTCAAATCGACCGCCACCATCCCGTCACGGATCCGGGCGCCCATCTCCCAGTCGCCGAACGACATCAACGCCCCGGTGACGTACGCGATCAACAGGTACGCCTTCATCTGCGGCCAACTGAACCCGCCGATGCTGTCGGTGGAGCCGAGCAGCACCGCCCAGATGGAGAGCATCGCGAGCAGTTGCAGCAGCACCCCGGCGATGCCGAAGACGAAACTCAACGGGTAGGCGAGCACACTGCGGGCGGCGACCCTGGCCAGCGCCCGGTACGGGCGGACGACCGCGTACCGCACCGGCGGCTCGGCCGCGACGGTGGTCACGGGGCCGGCACCAGGCGCAGCTCACCGGCGTACACCTTGCGGATCACGTCCTCGATCGCCGGCTCGTCGATGCGCAGGTCGCGTACCTCGGACAGGGCCGACACAGCCGCGATAACCTGACCGGCGGTGACCGCGAACCGGTCGAACCGGACGGTGAACTCCCCCGGCGTCGCCCCCTCGACGACCTCCAGGCCGGGCAGCGCGGCGGTGACCGTGTCGCGCGGCAGCGGGTCGGCCAGGTGCAGATGCATCGAGCGGTGCCGGGCGAACTGGTCCTTGACCCCGACCAACGGCCCGTCGTAGATGATCCGCCCCTGGTCGATGATGACGATCCGCTGACAGACGTCCTCGATGTCGCCGAGGTCGTGGGTGGTGAGGATCAGTGTGGTGCCGTCGGCGCGCAGCTCACGCAGGAAGGCCCGGACCCGGTCCTTGACCGCGATGTCCAGCCCGATCGTCGGCTCGTCGAGGTAGACCACCCGGGGCCGGTGCAGTAGCGCGGCGGCCAGGTCGGCGCGCATCCGCTGGCCGAGGGAGAGCTTGCGGGCCACCACCGGCAGCAGCTCACCGAGGCCGAGGACGTCGTCGAAGCGCTCCAGCTGCTCGCGGTAGGTGCGGGCGTCGATGTCGTACAGGTCGCGCAGCAGGGCGAGGGATTCGCGGACCGGCAGGTCCCACCACAGCTGCGTACGCTGGCCGAACAGCACCCCGATCTGCCGGGCGTTGGCGACCCGCTGCCGGTGCGGCACGACCCCGCCGACCCGGACCTCACCGGCGGTCGGCACCAGGATGCCGGCGAGCAGCTTCACCGTGGTCGACTTGCCGGCGCCGTTCGGGCCGACGTACGCGACCGCCTCGCCCGCCTCGACCCGCAGGTCGATGCCGTCGACTGCGGCGTGGTCGGCGAACCTCCGGGTGAACAGGTGTTTCACCGCGCCGCGCAGACCCGGGTCCTTCACCGGCCGGCGGAACCGCTTGGTCAAACCGTCAGCTTCGATGAAGGCCATGCCGAAATGGTGCCGCAGCCATCGACCGGCCGCCCACCGATTTTCGCCGGCCGCCCACGACGGTGCAGACCGGAGCCCGCCGGACTCCAGGCGCGCGCCCACCATTCGGTAAGGGGCCATATCCGGTTGGGCGCTGACAAGTACCGCGGTAGCCTCACCGCCGTGACGACTGCGTACCTGCGCCGGCCGCTGCTCGGCCTGGCCCTGGTGATCGGGGCCAGTGCTCTGTTCGCGATCAACGGCACGGTGTCGAAGCTGGCGCTGCGGGCCGGACTGGACGCCCCGCAGATGACCCTGCTGCGGGCGGTCGGCGCGTTCATCGGTCTGCTCGCGCTCAGCGTGGTGTTGCGGCCCGGGGTGCGGCGGCTGCGGCTGCGCCGGCGAGAGGTGCCGCTGCTCATCGCGTACGGGCTGACCGGCTTCTTCCTGGTGCCGATGTGCTACTTCGTAGCGATCGCCCGGCTGCCGGTCGGTATCGCCCTGCTGTTCGAGTACACCGCCCCGTTGATGGTGGCGCTGTGGGTCTGGGCGGTACAGCGTCAACAGGTGCGGCCACGGATCTGGGCCGGACTCGGGCTGAGCCTGGCCGGGCTGGCCTGCGTGGCGCAGGTGTGGGGCGGGCTGATCCTCGACCCGCTCGGGGTGGCCGCCGGGCTGGGCGCTGCCGTGATGCTCGCCGCGTACTTTGTGATCGGGGCCCGGGGCGTGCAGGACCGCGACGCCCTGTCGCTGACCACCTGGGCGTTCGGCGCGGCGGCGATCGCCGGACTGATCGTCCGCTCGCTCACCGCCGGGCTGGACGGCTGGCAGCCGCTGCTGACCCGGACCGAGACCGGAGTGCCGGTCGCGCTGCTCTGCTGCTCGGTGGTGGTCTTCGGCTCGATCGTTCCGTACCTGATGATCACCGCGGCGCTGCGGCACCTGCCGGCCACCAGCGTCGGTATCGTCGCGATGATCGAGCCGGTGCTCGCCGCCGCCGTCGCCTGGGTGGTGATCGGCGCCGGTGAGGCGCTGACCCCGGTGCAGCTGGCCGGCGGCGCGTTGGTGCTCGCCGGGGTGGTGCTGGCCGAGACGGCCCGGTCAGGCGGCCCACCGGCCACCCCGCCGGTGCCCGACGGTTCACCACCGCCGCCGGCCGTGACCGCGGCCGGCTCACCCCCGGCCGCTGTCGCGGCGGGTCCACCGCCGGTGACCAGCGCGACGGCGTAGCCGGCCGGCTCCGCGGGTAAGGGTGCCAGCATGAATGCACCCAAGCGCGTCGCCGTCGTCGCCCACCGGAAGAAGACCCTCGGCGGCGGCCTGGACGAGCTGCGGGCGGCGATCGCCGGGCACGGGCCGCAGGACATCGACTGGTACGAGGTGCCGAAGAGCCGCAAGGCGCCGAAGAAGGCGCGCAGGGCCGTCGAACGGGGCGCCGACCTGGTCTTCGTGTGGGGCGGCGACGGAATGGTGCAGCGCACCATGGACGCGCTCGCGGACTCCGGCGCCACGGTGGCGATCGTGCCCGCCGGCACCGCGAACCTGCTCGCCGGCAACCTGGGCATCCCGAACGACCTGGGCGAGGCGGTGCGGATCGGCTTTGAGGGCGAGCGGCGCCCGCTGGACCTGGGGAGGATCAACGGTGAGCATTTCGCGGTGATGGCGGGGGCCGGCTTCGACGGTCGACTCATCCGCGACGCCGACCGGGATCTCAAGGCCCGGGCCGGCCAACTGGCGTACGTCTGGACCGGGCTGCGGCACGTGCGCGGTGCCGCGCCGACGGTACGGATCAAGGTCGACGGGACGACCTGGTTCGACGAGCCGGCCAGTTGCGTCCTGGTCGGCAACGTCGGCAAGATCACCGGCGGGATTCACGCCTTTGACGACGCGCAGCCCGACGACGGCTGGCTGGAGGTCGGGGTGACCACCGCGCAGGGCGCGGTGGAGTGGGCGCGCACGCTGGGCCGGATGGCCGTCGGGCGGTCGGAGAAGTCACCGTTCGTGCGGGTCACCCGGGCGCGGCGGATCGACATCCGGCTGACCGAGCCGATGACCTACGAACTCGACGGCGGCGCCCGTGCCCCCTCGAAACGGATGAAGGTACGGGTCGTCCCCGCCGCCATCACCGTCTGCGTCCCCACCTGACCGCTCCGGCCATCGGCCGGTCAGTGGGTGACGGTCAGTGGGTGGCGGTCAGCTCGGTCACGAAGGCAGACCAGGCGGCCGGGCCGAAGGTGAGCACCGGGCCGGCGACGTCCTTGCTGTCGCGGACCAGCACCTGGCCGGGTGCTTCACGCCGCTCGGATGGTCCACCGGGTGCCCGAAGACGCCATCCACATGCACCACATCGTCGCCCTCGGGCAAGGCTTCGTCGGCACCCGCACTTTCGGAGCGAGCTGATCCTGGGAGACGTCCGCCGCTGCCCTGGCCGCTTTGCAGGCCTTGATCCACATATCGACATCCACCAGCTGATCCGATCAGGAAAGAACGATCGAATCCGCACTCTGGAGTGGAGGTTGCAGGCGCAACTCTGTCGGACCAAAGCGACGTACGGCCGGGATGGTCAGCGTGAGCGCGACGGTGCCTGGATGCGGAAGAGGGTGTGGCGGCGCACCGGGCCGTCGGGCACGTTCGGGTGGTCGAAGTCGCCCGCCGGGTCGCGGGTCATCCCGATCCGCCGCATCACCGCCTGCGACCGCAGGTTGCCGGCAGCGGTCAGGGCCACGATCTCCGGCAGCGCCAGCTCATCGAAGCCGTACGCCAGGCAGGCGCGGGCCGCTTCGCTCGCGTAACCGTGGCCCCAGGCGCTCCGGCGCAGCCGCCAGCCGATCTCCACCCCGCCGGAGGGCATGTTGGCGTCCACCGGATCGAGCCCGGTCATGCCGATGAACTCGCTGGTGTCGAGCACCTCGACCGCCCACCAGCCCCAGCCGCGCTGCTCCAGACCGGTCTGGCAACGCAGCATGGTGGCGGCGCTCTGCTCGCGGGTCGCCAGGCCAGGAAAGAACTCGCGCACCTGCGGGTCGGCGTTCATCGCCACCCACGGCTCCAGATCGGACTCCCGCCAGTGCCGCAGCAACAGCCGTTCGGTGCTCAACTCCCCCATCGCCGCATCCTAGCGGCGCGACGCCAGCCGGCACGACCGGTCGATCCACTCCCGCCAGTCGCCGTTGATCGCCACCGGGTAACTGACCTCGCTGACCCGGCCACCGGCGACGGTGGCCGACAGCCGGACCGGCACCGGATCGTTGTACCGGTGCACGACCGTGGCGCAGTCGAACCGCAGCAGCACCGGGATCGATCCCATGCTCGCGGGTGGTATTCGGGCCTGGCCTCCCGCGTCGGCGATGGTGAGACCGGGCGTCTCGGTGTCGACGACCCGGACCGACACTGATCGGCCGCCGGCGTTGACCAGCGTCAGGTCCGCCGCCAGCTGGTCGGTCCCCCTGCTGGACATCCGGCCGGCCAACGCCACCAGCTCGACTACCGCAGACTCCCGCCGCTGCTGATGGTCGCCCAGCAGCCAGCCGCCGAGGCCACCCACCACTACCCCGATCAGCAGTACGCCGACGAGCAGGCCATGGTGCCAGCGGGGCGAAGCCAGCCCATCGGTGCCACGGCTCGTGTCGCGCTGAGATTGGTCCAGGTCGATCAACTGACCGTTCGTCGCCATCGCCAGATCGTATTCGGGGAGCGGACCTCCGTTTCACCGCTATGCCGCAGCGGTACACGCCCAGAACGCATATCGACCCGGCGGGATCGTCAGCGGTATCGGCGACGAGCGCGGCGTACAGATCGTGGGCGCGCACTATGCGCGAAGCAGGCCGGCGACCGCGATCGGGGGCACGTGGCCGCTGGCGGGACGGGTACGGTCCAACTCCAGCCCCACATCGACGATCACCGCCCGCGCCTGCTGTCTGACCGTTGTCACCGGCAACCAGTCGGCCAGGTCGGTCGATCCGGCAACCTCGTGTCGCAGTTCGCCGCCGGTCACCCGGACCCGGTAGAAGATCCCCACGCTGTGCAACTCCCCACGGCCGACGAGCCGTCGATGTGCGGGCACCGTCCGCGAATCCACGCCGAGCAGGCACTCGATCTCGACCTGGTACCCGGTCTCCTCGGCCGCCTCCCGCACCACCGCGTCGGCCGGATCCTCGGCGTGCTCGACCTTGCCGCCGGGCAACGTCCAATGCTGGCGGACCCGGTCCGGCGAAACGTAGCGCGCCACCAGCAGACGCCCCGCCACCAGGCACACCCCGTACGCGGCGACCCGCACGTCACCCATGGCCATGGAATCGTTCCCTTCCCTCCGACGCTGGCTATCCTGGCGCGGTGATGGACGAGGCCCTGTTCGGCGAGCTGCCTCTTGACGAGTTGGAACGCCGAGTCGGGGGACTCGACCAGGACGCGGTGCGCACCCGGCTCCTTGCCGAGTATGACGAACTCCGCGAGTACCGGTCGCTGGCCGAGTGGAACCGGCTGGTCCGGGCCTGCGAGGTTCTCGCGCTCGTCGGTTGGGGTCAGCGCCGGCCGGTGGAGGCGTACGCCGAGAAGTGGATCAACGGCAGCATGTACACCGAGCTGCGTACCGCGACGTTCGAGAGTCTTCCTGGCACGGATCGCGGGTGGCGCAGGCGCGGTACGACGTTCGTGCTCGACGACGGACCGGATCGGACAAACCTGGCCGATTCGGCACTGACCACGGTGGCGTCTCAGCGCAACCCGCTGCCGAAGAACCCGATCCGGCTGGTGCGAGACGGCAGCTACCCGCAGTCGGCGCACGCGTTCGTGGAAGAGCTGGGCCGGCTACGGGGCATTCTGGACGCACGCCTCGCCAGGTGGTACGGGCCAGGTTTCGGATACCTCGGGATCCGCCTGTCCTTCAGCCTCCCGGACGCAGATCCGTCGTCGGGTCTGCGGATGGAGTACTTCCACGACGAGTCCGAGGTCCCGCCGGGATTCGCCGGGAAGGCGTTCGTCCGGCCGCGGCTGAAGATGGGCCGGCTCGCCACCCGCAAGGGAGAGGTCAAGCTCGAGGTGACCCGCCACTACACGGCATCGGCGAACTTCGCAGTGATGTGAGCGGGATTCTCCACACCTGGTGACAAGTCCACTGGAAGCCTCCGGTTGTCCCTTGCGCTTGGGACGCGCTCCCGGGCGGGATGTCGATCAGGCCGGCCCGGGAGGCGCAATCAGCGTGGGATACATCGACGACACCTCCTTCCCGGTACGAGACACCGCAGGCGGTTTCTCGTACCGGGCGCGGCCGCCCGCAGTCCGATACCGGTGACGCGCTCCCGGTATCGGGCAGCGAACCGTCGGCGAGCAAGATAGAGGCCATGCAGACACATCCGAACGTGCAGGCGGTGCAGGACGCATTGAACATCGCCGACGCCCGGGACGGCTCGGGAGCCAGTTGCCGGGTGCAGGTCCTACCGGACGCGGTGCACACCGCAGCGGCGGCGGCGGCCGCGCTCGGCGTCGAGGTCGGCCAGATCGCCAACTCGCTGATCTTCGACGCGGACGGCGAGCCGCTGCTGGTGCTGACCTCCGGCGCGCACCGGGTGGACACCGCGAAGGTCACCGCCGCGTTGGGGCTGACCGCGCTGCGCCGGGCCACGCCGGAGTTCGTCCGCGAACACACCGGCCAGCCGATCGGCGGAGTAGCCCCGCTCGGGCATCCCAAGCCGGTCCGGACCCTGGTCGACACGGCATTGGAGCAGTACCCGGAGGTCTGGGCGGCCGGCGGCGTACCCCGGGCGGTGTTCCCGACCACCTACGCCGAGCTGTTGCGGATCACCGCCGGAACCGCCACCGAGGTCGCGTGATCGACCCGACCGACGAGGCCACGCCGGTCCCCGAGCTGGTCACGCTGCACGCCTGGCGGGTGCCCCGGCGGCGGCTGCCGCGGGTGCTGGCCCGGATGGCGTTCGACGCCCGCCGGCTACGCCGTACGCCCGGGGTGCGGTTCGCGAAACTGCTCGGCACCGGGACCGGCACCGGCTTCGGGCCGACCGACTCCGAGCCGACCCGGTGGGCGGCGCTCGTGGCGTGGGGCGAGCCCTCCGCAGCGGCCGGGTTCGACGCCGCGCCGGTCGGCCAGGATTGGCAGCGAATCGCCGACAGTCAGGTCCGCCTCGACCTGCGGCCGCTGCTGAGCCGTGGCCGCTGGTCCGGTGCCGCGCCGTTCGGCGACCCGACCGGCGGCGGGTCGTCGGACAGCGCCGATTCGCCGGTGCTGGCGTTGACCCGGGCCCGGCTGCGGCCGGCGAAGGCGCTGACCTTCTGGCGGTCGATCGGCCCGGTCGCCGCCGCCCTCACGCAGGCCGACGGGCTGCACTGCCGGTTCGGCATCGGTGAGGCCCCGATCGGCTGGCAGGGCACGGTAAGCGTGTGGCGCAGTGCGGCGGACCTCACCCGGTTCGCGTACCGTCACCCGCAGCACCGGGCGGCTATCACCCAGACCCCGGTGCAAAAGTGGTACGCCGAGGAGCTTTTCGCCCGGTTCGAGGTGCTCGCCATCGACGGGGACCGGGCTGTGTTGGGCTGGGACGGAGAGGATGGCGACGGAACATGTGGCATTGGCGGCGAGTGAGGGACGGACGCCGATGAGGCTGGTGCCGTGGCTGCCGGACGATCTGCTCCGCCGGCTCGACGACGTGGTCGCCGTCTACGGCGAGGCGATGAACTACCGGGCGGAGCTGCTGGAGGTACGCCGCGGCTACATCGCCACCCACGTCCGCCGCCCCGGCTTCCGGGCGGTCGCCACCCTCGCCACCGACGGTCAGCTCGCCGGCTTCGGCTACGGCTACCGCTCCGCGTCCGGCCAGTGGTGGCACGACCAGGTACGCGGCGCGCTGGGCCGGTCCGCCCGGCAGACCTGGCTCACCGACTGCTTCGAAGTCGTCGAGTTGCACGTGCATCCCCGGGCGCAGGGCCACGGCGTCGGCGCGCGCCAGCTGCGTACCCTGCTCGGGATGGCCACTGGCGCGACCACGCTGCTGTCCACCCCGGAGGCCGACGAACAGCGGTCCCGGGCCTGGCGGCTGTACCGCCGGTTCGGCTTCGTCGACGTGCTGCGGGACTTCACCTTTCCCGGCGACGAGCGGGCGTTCGCGGTGCTGGGCCGCACCCTGCCGCTGCCACCGCCCGAGCCACCGCCCGAGCCAGCGCCGGATCCGGCGCCGCGCTGGTCATGAGCCTGCGGCGAGGGCTGCCCTGGGCGTTACTGGCGCTGCTGGTGCTGGCCCAGATCGGCTATCCGCTCACCGCCGGCGCGACCCGGGCCGGGCTGACCGTGGCCACTGTGGTGATCGGCTTCGGGCTGTCGGTGAGCCACGCCCTGCTCAGCCGGGGTCCGCGTCCGGCCGCCGTTCTGGTGGCGGTCACCGCCGGCGGCGGGCTGGCGGTCGAGGCGTGCGGAGTGGCCACCGGGTTCCCGTTCGGCGGGTACGACTACGCCGGGACGCTCGGGCCGAAGCTGCTCGGCGTACCGTTGATCATTCCGTTGGCCTGGACCTGGATGGCCTGGCCGGCGTGGCTGGTCGCCGCGCGGCTGGTCCGCGGTGCGGCGGCCCGGGTCGCCCTCGCCGCGGTCGCGCTGGCCTGCTGGGATCTCTTCCTCGACCCGCAGATGGTCACCGAGGGCCACTGGACCTGGCTGGACACCGATCCGGCGCTGCCCGGGGTACCGGACGTCCCGCTCGGCAACTACCTGGGCTGGCTGGCGGCGGCGCTCGTCATGATGACCCTGCTGTCCGCCGTCGGCGGCGGCCGGGTCCAACGCACCGGCCCGGTCGACTCGCCGATGTACGCGCTGTACCTGTGGACGTACGCGTCGAGCGTGCTCGCCCACGCGGTCTTCCTCGGGCTGCCCGCTTCGGCCGGCTGGGGCGGACTCGGCATGGGACTGGTCGCGGTGCCGCTCGCGGTGACGCTGATCCGCGCCCGACGACGATGAGTTGGTGGGCGGCGGTGGCCGGCGGCGCGATCGTGCTCGTCGCGGTGCTGGTCGGGCTGACCGCGTTGACGCTGATCAACGCTGTTCGTTGGCTGCGCCGGCCGGCCCCGGTCTGCGGTCCGGTGACCGAGCCGGTGTCGATCCTGCTGCCGTTGCGCGACGAGGCCGACCGGGTGAGGCCGTGCCTGCGGGCGCTGCTCGCCCAGCGGCAACTGACCGACTGGGAGATCGTCGTCCTCGACGACGGGTCGGCCGACGGCACCGCCGACGTCGTGCGGGCGGTCGTCGGCGACGACCAGCGGGTACGGCTGTTGACCGGCGCCGGGCTGCCGGCCGGCTGGCTGGGCAAACCACACGCCTGTCAGCAACTCGCCGACGCCGCCGAGTCGGCCACCTCCGAAGGTCGGTCCGACGGCGTGCTGGTGTTCGTCGACGCCGACGTGGTCCTCGATGCCCAGGCGGTCGCCGCCGCCGTCGGCATGCTGCGGTCGGTGCCGGCGCACCTGCTCAGCCCGTACCCCCGGATCGTCGTCGGCTCGGTCGGCGAACGGCTGGTGCAGCCGCTGCTGCAGTGGACCTGGTTGACCTTCCTGCCGCTGCGCGCGATGGAACGCTCGCCGCGTACCTCGCTGGCCGCCGCCGGTGGGCAGTTCCTACTGGTCGACCGGGCCGCGTACGACCGGGCCGGCGGACACGCGGCAGTGCGCGACCAGGTGTTGGAGGACATTGCGTTGGCCCGGGCGGTCAAGCGCGGTGGCGGGCGGATCGCCCTGGCCGACGGGTCGGCACTGGCGACCTGCCGGATGTACGGGTCCTGGCGAGAGCTGTCGGCCGGCTACACCAAGTCGCTGTGGGCGTCGTTGCCGTCGCCGGTCGGCGCGGCCGCCGTCGTGGCCGTGCTGCTGGCGCTGTACGCGGTGCCGCCGCTGCTGGCCGTCGCCGGGCTGCTCGGGCTAGCGGTCGGCGCCGGCCCGGCAGCCGCGGTGCTGGCCACGGCCGGTGCGGTGGGCTACCTGCTCGGGGTGACCGGCCGGGGGGTCTGCGCCCGGGCCACCGGCGGGCGGGCGCTGCCGGACGGATTGGCACATCCGGTGTCGGTCACGCTGCTCGGCTGGCTGGTGATCCGGTCCTACTATCTGCGCAAGCGGCGACGCCTCGCCTGGCGTGGCCGCCCGGTGACCATGCCCTGAGACCGCCAAGGTCCTCAGGACCGACCATGCCCTGAGACTGGTCCGACCGAGTTGCTGCCAGGAGGAATGCCGATGAGTCGGGTCGTGGTGATCGGTGCCGGGGTCGGTGGGCTGGCCACCGCGATCCGGTTGGCCCACGGCGGGCACGACGTCACGCTCATCGAGCAGGCCGACACCGTCGGCGGGAAGCTGGCCCGCTGGTCGCGGCAGACACCGCTGGGCGAGTTCACCTTCGACACCGGGCCGAGTCTGCTGACCCTGCCGCAGGTCTTCGCCGACCTGTTCGACGCCACCGGCGAGCCGTTGGACAAGACGCTCGACCTGGTCGGGCTCGACCCGGTGGTACGGCACCAATTCCCCGGCGGTGCCGGCCTTGCTGACGGTGCCGGTGCCGGTGCCGCGGCCACCGCGACCTGGCTCGACTCGTGTGCCGACCCGGCGCGACTCACCGAACGGATCGCGGCGGCCTTCGGCGACCCTGCGGCCGACGACTGGCAGCGGGTGTGGCGCCGGGCGCGGCGGATCTGGGACGCCTCCTGGCGGGACGTCCTGCGCCGGGAGGCCGGCTCGCCGTTGGCGGTGGCGCGGCTCGCGTACCGCCTCGGTGACCTGGCTGCGATCGCGCCCGGCCGCAGCCTGCGCGGGGTGCTACGCCGGGAGGTGCGCGACCCGCGGCTACGGACGATGCTGGAGCGGTACGCGACCTACACCGGTGCCGATCCGCGCCGTGCCCCGGCGGCGCTGCTCGCGGTGCCCTACGCCGAGCTGGCCTTCGGCGGCTGGTACGTCCGGGGCGGGCTGGGCGCGCTGGCCGACGCGTTGCTGTCCCGTTGCCTGGATCTGGGGGTGGTGGTCCGGACCGGCACGACGGTCACCGCGATCGACGCCGCCGGTGGCCGGGTGCATGGCGTACGGGTGGCCGGTGAGGCCCGGCCGGTGCCGGCCGACGTGGTGGTGGCCAACGTGGACGCGTCCCGGGTCTACCGGGAGCTGCTGCCGGACGCCCGGCGGCTCACCCGGTTGGCCGACCGCAGCCTGAGCGGGTTCGTGCTGCTGCTCGGGGTTCGCGGCCGCACCGAACAGCTGGCCCACCACACGGTGTTCTTCCCACGCGACTACGACGCCGAGTTCGATGCGGTCTTCGGCGACCCGGGTCGGGGTCGCCCGGCGCGGCCGGCCACCGATCCGACGATCTTCGTCACGGTGGCCGACGACCCGGCTTCCCGCCCGGACGGCCACGAGGCGTGGTTCGTGCTGGTCAACGCCGCCCGGCAGGACCGTTCCCTGGCCGGGGTGGACTGGCGGCGGCCGGGGCTGGCCGACGCGTACGCCGACCATGTGCTGCGGGTGCTGGCCGACCGGGGGGTCGACGTACGGGATCGGCTGCTGTTCCGCGAGGTGCGTACCCCGGCGGACCTCGCCACGGCGACCGGCACCCCCGGCGGGTCGATCTACGGTACGGCCGGTGGACTGCTGCGCCCGGCGAACCGGGGTCCGGCGGCCGGGTTGTTCCTGGTCGGCGGCTCGGTGCATCCAGGTGGTGGGCTGCCGATGGTCACCCTGTCGGCGCAGATCGTCGCTGACCAGATCGGCCCGGCTGGACGCTGACCAGACCCGATCGGCGCGGGCTGGCTGGCGGGTCAGCGCAGGGTGCGGCGGACGGCGGTGAGTAGTTGACTCAGCCCGAACAGGCCGAGCAGCAGCCAGACGGCGGTGACCAGGGTGAGCACCCCGGCGGCGAGGTCCGGGGCGATCAGTGCGGCCACCCCGGCCAGCAGCAGTCCGACCAGGGCGGCGCTGACCCGGGTGGGGCGCTCCCCCACCGTCACCACACCGATCTCCCGCATCCCGGCCGCCGCCGCCCGCGCCCGCAGGTACTCGTGCAGCCAGGACAGCGTGCCAGCGGCGACCACCAGCGGGCCGGACGCGCCGGCCAGCCAGAAGCCGAGCAGCCACAGGGCTTCGCCGGCCCGGTCGGCGAGTGAGTCGTAGACGTAGCCGAGCCGGGTGGTCCGCCCGGTGACGACGGCGAGCGCGCCGTCGACGGTGTCGGCGACCGCGGCCAGCAGCACCAACGCGGCGGCGGCGAGCAGTCCGTACCCGCCGCGTGGGGCGAGCAGCGGTACGCCGAGGCAGAGCAGCACGCCGGCGGCGGTGACCGCGGTCGGGCCGACCTTGGCCCGACCGAGCAGGTCGGCGAGGGTGTGTGCGGCGCGCAGCCAGTAGCGCACCACCGCAGTGGCGGTACGCGGATCGAATCCGCCGTGCAGGCGCGCCCAGGTGACGGCGTAGTCCTGCCAGTTGAGCCTGGTCTCCACGACAGCTCAACCGTGCCGGGACGTCGGGGGTGGCGGGGACGCGCCGATCACACCCGGGCGCCGGCGGCCACGTTGAGCCACACCTCGCGGGTGGCCGTCGAGCGGTTCATGGTGATGAAGTGGATGCCCGGTACGCCTTCGTCGATCAGCCGCCGGCAGAGATGGTTGGCCTGCTCGACGCCAAGTTGGCGGACCGCCTCGGAGTCGTCGGCGACCCGGGCGAACTGCGCGGCCAGCGCCGGCGGGAACGGGGCACCGGAGAGCTGCTCGGAACGCTCGATGGTGGCCAGTTTGGTCACCGGCATCACCCCGGGCAGGATCGGGGTGTCGCAGCCGGCCGCCGCGACCCGGTCCCGTAGCCGCAGGTAGTCCTCGGCGTCGAAGACCATCTGGGTGATGGCGAAGTCGGCGCCGGCCCGGCATTTGCGGATGAAGTACTCGGTGTCGGTGGCGATGTCCGGCGAGCGCGGATGCTTGTACGGGAAGGCGGCGACGCCGACGCTGAAGTCGCCGGCCTCACGGACCAGCCGGACCAGCTCCTCGGCGTACCGCACCCCGTCGGGGTGGGCGATCCATTCGCCGGTCGGGTCGCCGGGCGGGTCGCCCCGCACGGCGAGCACGTTGCGCACGCCGGCACCGGCCAGCCGGCCGATCACGTTGCGCAACTCGGCGACGGAGTGGTCGACGGCGGTCAGGTGCGCCATCGGCAGCAGGGTGGTCTCGGTGGCGATCCGTTCGGTGACGTCGACCGTCGTGTCGCGGGTGGTGCCGCCGGCGCCGTAGGTGATCGACACGAACGACGGCTGCAGCGGCTCCAGCTCGCGGATCGCCTGCCAGAGCAGCCGTTCACCGGCCGGGGTCTTCGCTGGGAAGAACTCGAACGAGAAGGTCGGTTGGCCGTGCCGGATCAGCTCCCCGATCGACGGCCGGGAGCCGGGGAGTACGGACGGTAGACCGAGAGCCACGCATATGACTGTACCGGGTGGCGTGCGGCGGGCACAGCGGCCAGCCGATAGCGTCAGGGCGTGGCAGACCGTACCGCCGTGGCCCCGACGGACCACGCCGACCTCAGGCAACGCGTCGATGCGGCGCTGGCCGCGTTCTTCCAGCGGCGACGCCGCTGGTTGCGCGACGTCGACGAGGCGCTGCTGCCGATGGCCGACGCGATCGAGGACTTCGTGCTCGGCGGCGGTAAGCGGCTCCGCCCGGCCTTCGCCTACTGGGGCTACCGGGGTGCCGGCGGGGCGGACTCGGCGGCGGTGGTGACGGCGCTGTCCGCGCTGGAGCTGGTGCAGGCCAGCGCGTTGATCCACGACGACCTGATGGACGGCTCGGACACCCGACGCGGCGAGCCGTCGATCCACCGCCGGTTCGCGGCCCGGCACCGGCGCAGTGGCTGGCGGGGCGCGCCGGACGGGTTCGGCGCGTCGGCCGCGATCCTGCTCGGGGATCTGAGTCTGGTCTGGTCCGACGAGGTGCTGCACGGTGCCGGGCTGGACCCGACGGTGCTGCAGCGGGCCCGGCCGGTCTTCGACGAGATGCGCACCGAGGTCACCGTCGGGCAGTACCTGGACGTACTCACCCAGTTCACTGCGGACACGTCGGTGTCGCGGGCCACCCAGATCGCCCAGCTCAAGTCGGCGAAGTACACCGTGGAACGGCCGCTGCTGCTCGGCGCCGCGCTGGTCGACGCGCCGGCACCGGTGATGGCCGCCTACTCGGGGTACGGGTTGCCGCTCGGCGAGGCGTTCCAGCTGCGCGACGACGTGCTCGGGGTGTTCGGGGATCCGGTTCGGACCGGCAAACCGGCCGGCGACGACCTGCGTGAGGGCAAGCGCACCTTCCTGGTCGCGTCGGCGTACCAGTCGGGCGGCGACGCCGGCCGGACGTTGCTGGACACCCGGCTCGGTGACCCGGCGCTGGACGCCGACGGGGTGGACCGGCTGCGCGCGGTGATCGTCGACAGCGGTGCGTTGGCCGCCGCCGAGGCCCGGATCACCGAGCTGACCGAACGGGCACTGGCCGCGATCACGGCGGCCGACATCGAGCCGTACGCCCGGCAGGTTCTCGTCGAGTTGGCGGTGGCCGCGACCAGCCGCTCCGGCTGAGCCGCTCCGGTCAGCTGCTGACCGCCGGCCGGCGGCGGCGCCGCAGCCAGGTCAGCAGCCAGTCGCCGGTGCCGGCCGCCGGCTCGCGCTGCACGCCACGCCGGCCGAGCCACACCCAGACCGACAGGGTGAACAACACCATCGCGAACCCGAACAGCAGATCCTCGACCGGGGCGTACGCGATCCGCAGGCCGATGATGGCGGCCGGGTCGTAACGCACGATGTCCCGGCCGGTCAGAATGCCGTTGGAGAGCAGCTGGAAGCCGACGATGATCGGATAGGTGGCCCAGAAGACCGCCCGCAGCACCAGCCGGGTACGCAGCACCACGAGGTCGATCAGCACCGCGCCGACCACCCCGAGTACCGCGGCGAACGTGTAGCTCACCGGGTTGCCCGCTGCGGGTCGCCCCGGACGTCACCGCCGCGCGGACCGTCGGGTGTCTCGTCGCCGGCGGACCACCGGCTGTCTGCCCGGCGTGGCTTGCCCGGTGGGGTGCGCACCGCGCGGACGGCTTCGAAGCCGAGCACCGTACAGATCGGCACGACGACGAAGAACAGCAGTTCGTCGACGGGCAGCCGACCGGGCAGCAGGATTCCGGTGGTCTGCGCCGGGTCGAAGCTCCAGTGCCCGGCGGCGATGGCGGCGATGTCCCAGGCGACGAAGACCACCACCACCGGCAGCAGGGTCAGCAGCAGCCGACGCCAGCGCCGCAGCACGTTGACCCGCAGGATCGGCTCCAGCCAGAGCGCGGCCAGCAGGCAGCCGGCGAGCACCGCCAGGTAGCTGAGTTGCGCCATCCGGGTCAGAAGCCTTCGGCCTGGGCACGGCGTTTCACCTCACGGGCACGGTCACCGCCGAGCGCCGTCGCCGGCGTGCCGGACAGCGAGTCGTCGGGCCGGTACAGCCACTGCAGGATCTCCTCGTCGGAGAAGTTGGCGTCGTGCAGCAGGGTCAGCACGCCGGGCAGGTGCTTGCGTACGGTGTTGTTGGCGACCAGTTCGGCCGGCACCCGCCGGACGCCGTCGCGGCGGACAGCGAGCAGCTCCCGGTCCCGGATCATCTGGTGGACCTTGCTGATCGTCACGTCGAGGCGTTCGGCGACGTCGGGCAGGGTGAGCCATTCGGTGGGCTCGTCCGCGGTGGCCGGCGCGGCAGGGCCGGCGGTGGTGGCCGGCGCGGTGGCGGGATCTGTCACATGACCACCCTGCCACGCACCACACCAGCTTCATCACGGACCCCGCAGGTAACGGTTTGGCCCGGTTCGGCGTACCTGGACGTGATCGGTGTTCTGCCCCCACGCCTCGGCCGCATAGACTGCCTGCCGATGGACACACAGGTCGCCGACTCGCTGCTGGGCTCGTTGATAGACGGGCGCTACCGTATCCGTTCCCGGGTGGCACAGGGCGGCATGGCGACCGTGTACACCGCGACCGACGAGCGGCTCGAACGCACCGTCGCGCTGAAGATCATCCATCCGGGTCAGGTCCGCGACGCGCAGAGCCGCGGCCCCGGCTTCCTGGAGCGGTTCACCGACGAGGCCAAGACCATCGCCCGGCTCACCCACCCGAGCGTGGTCGCCGTCTACGACCAGGGCACCCATCAGGGGCTGCCGTACCTGGTGATGGAGTACGTCCGGGGCCGCACGTTGCGTGAGGTGATCGACGAACGGCGGCGGCTCAACCCGGGCGAGGCGTTGGCCATCCTGGAACAGATGCTGGCGGCGATCGGCGCGGCGCACCGGGCCGGGCTGGTGCACCGGGACGTCAAGCCGGAGAACGTGCTGGTGGCGGAGGCTCCCACCGGCGGTTCGGGCAACCTGATCGACAGCGTGGTCAAGGTGGCCGACTTCGGCCTGGCCCAGGCGGTGCAGGCCAGTGCGGAAGCTGGCGGCGGGCAGCTGATGGCCACCGTCGCGTACGTGGCTCCGGAGCTGGTCACCGAAGGGCGGGCCGATCCCCGTACCGATGTCTACTCGGCCGGCATCGTGCTGTTCGAGATGCTCACCGGCCGGGTCCCGCACGACGGTGACCGGCCGGCCGAAGTGGCCTGGAAGCACGTCGACGAGGACGTGCCGCCGCCGTCGCAGCTGGTCCCGGGAGTTCCGGCGATGGTCGACGAGTTGGTGGTCCGGGCCACCCGACGGGATCCGGGGCAGCGGCCGACCGACGCCGGTGCGCTGCTCACCCAGGTGCAGACCGTCCGCGACGACCTGGGCAACGCCAGTGCCAACACCGCGGTGCTACGCCAGCTTGCCCAGCCCACGATGGCGGTCTCCCCGGTGGCGCCGGCCGATCGTCCGGCCTGGGCCCGGCTGCCGGAGCCGAAGGACCGGCGGGACAGGTCCACGCCGCAGCGCCGGGCGGCGTCGAGCACGGTGGTGCGCTCCGCGGCGGCCGGCGGGCCGCCGGTCTCGGCGGCCGGCGGCGGTGGGAGCACGCCTGGACGGCGCCGCAGTGCCGGCACGCCGCCGTCAGGCGCTGGCGGGATACGGGAACGGCTGACACGCGATCCGGGTGCCCGGCTCACGGCGGTGGCCGGCGTGGTCGCGGTGGTCCTGCTACTGGGCATCGGCGGCTGGTGGCTCGGCGCCGGCCGATACACGGTCACACCCAGCCTGGTCAGCCTCGATCAGGCGCAGGCGCAGGCGCTGGCCAGCCAGCAGGGCTTCACCGTCAGCTTCGCCGAGCCGCGACACGACGAGAACGTCGCCCGGGACTCGGTACTCGCCCAGGATCCACCGAGCAGCGACCGGATCGTCCGGGGCGGCGAGATCGTGTTGACCCTGTCGCTGGGCCCGGAGCGTTTCCAGGTGCCGGATGTGGTCGGCAAGACCTTCGACCTGGCCCGGTCCGATCTGGAGAACGCCCAGCTCACCGTCGAACGGACGGACGACCGCTACGACGACAATCTGCCGGCCGGTGTGGTGGTCGGCGTCGACCCGCAGGTCGGTGCCGAAGTGAAGCAGGGTGACCCGGTACGGGTCACGGTCAGCAAGGGTCGTGCCCCGATCACGGTGCCGAACGTGGTCGGCCGCAACGTCGACGAGGCACGGCGGATGCTGGAGGAGCTGGGGCTGGAGCCGTTGATCGCGTCCGAGGAGTCGGACAAGCCCCGGGATGAGGTCATCTCCCAGGACCCGGCCGTCGACTCGGGCGTCGAGGAGGGTGCGGAGATCAAACTCAAGGTGAGCGAGGGCCCGCCGGCCGTCGTCGTGCCACGGGTGATCGACCGGCCGTGTCAGGAGGCGCTGGCCGAGCTGCAAGGGCTGGGCTTCGCGGTGCGGGTCGACTTCAACCCCGACGCCACGGTCCGCTACCAGAACCCCGGTGAGGGTTCCGAGGTACCGCCGGGGACCGAGATCGTGATCGGCTGCCTCTGATGGCTGTCGACGGAGACCGGCCGGTCGGCTCGCACACGCCCACCTCGGGCGGGTTGGCCCGAGCCGCGCTGCCGTACGCCGACGCGGCCGCCTCCGAGGTGGTGCAGGTGTACGTCGGCAACTCGCGCGGCTGGGCGATGCCCGACGGCGACCCGGCCCAGGACGTGGCGTTCCGCGACGGCTGCGCCGAGCGTGGGCTGCGCGCGTACATCCATGCCTCGTTGCTGGTGAACCTGGGCTCGCCGACCGCTGCCACCGTCGAACGCTCCGCCGCGACCCTGGCGCACGCGCTGCGCCGGGGCCGGGCGATCGGCGCCGAGGCGGTCGTCTTCCACGCCGGCAGTGCGGTCGACGACGGGTACGCCGACACCGCGATGCGTCAGGTCCGTGAGTCGCTGCTGCCGTTGCTGGACGCCGCCGACGCGGCGGGCGGGCCGATGCTGCTGGTGGAGCCGAGCGCCGGTGGCGGTCGGTCGCTGGCGTCGCGGGTGGAGCACCTGGAGCCGTACCTCGCCGTGGTCGACTGGCATCCCCGGATGGGCGTCTGCTTCGACACCTGCCATGCCTTCGCCGCCGGGCACGACGTGGCCGCACCGGGTGGCATGACCGCGACGCTGGACGCGCTGGTCGCCGCCGTCGGCGCGGACCGGCTGCGGCTGGTGCACGCCAACGACTCGCGTGACGGGTGCGGGTCGACCCGGGACCGGCACGAGACGATCGGTGCCGGCATGATCGGTGCGGCGGCGTTCGTCGAGTTGATGGCTCATCCGGCGACAGCCGGGGTGCCGGTGGTGGTGGAGACGCCGTCGGAGAAGCACGTCGGTCACGCCGCCGACATCGCCACGCTGCGACGGTTGGCGGACGGCCCGGCCGGGCTGGCGACCGTCCGCCACGCGTCGTCAGGTGTCTGACCTGGGGTCAGGTCCGTAGCCTGCGGTAGGCCCGCGCGGACAACGGCAGGAAGATCACGGTGATCAACAGTGGCCAGCCGATCGCGAGCCACACCGCGCCGTCGACCAGCGGGCCCTCGGTGAGCCCGGTCGGGTTGCCGAACAGCTGCCGCGCGGCGGCGGCGGTGGCGGACAGCGGGTTCCAGGAGGCGATCGCGCCGAGCCAGCCGGGCATGGTCTCGGCCGACACGATCGCGGTGGAGAGGAACCCGATCGGCCAGACCAGCACCTGCACGGCCGCCGTCGCCCCCTCGCCGCGTAGCAGCAGGCCGAGGTAGATACCCAGCCACAGCAGCGCGAACCGCAGCCACAGCAGCAGCCCGACGGCCAGGGCCACCGGCGCCGGACCGGCGTCGACGCGCCAGCCGATGATCAGCCCGCCGACGATCAGCACCAGCAGCTCCACCGCCGAGTTCGACATGTCGGCGCCGACCCGGCCGAGCGACACCGCCGCGCTGCTGATCGGCATCGAACGGAACCGGTCGGTGATGCCCTTGCGCGCATCGTTGGCCATCGCGGTGGCGGTCGCCTCGACGCCGAACATCATGCTGAGGGCGAGCATGCCCGGCAGCAGGAACTGGATGTAGTCGCCGCCGCCAGGAACGGTGATCGCGCCA
Organism: Micromonospora sp. LOL_023; assembly: GCF_048060115.1. Taxonomy (NCBI): domain Bacteria; kingdom Bacillati; phylum Actinomycetota; class Actinomycetes; order Micromonosporales; family Micromonosporaceae; genus Micromonospora; species Micromonospora sp. LOL_023. Next base: position 85,043 of record NZ_JBHMIM010000020.1, on the reverse strand, counting down.
CCGAACAGGAATCCGAAGATCAGCAGCAGCATGATCGCGAACAGCAGGTTGAAGATCGGCGCCCACGGCTGGCGTACCCAGTGGGCGAGGTCCCGTTGAGTGATCACCCATCCGGCTCGCAACGTGTTCATCGGGTGACCTCCCGGTCGGTGAGGGTGAGGAAGACCTCGTCCAGAGTCGGTCGGCGCAGCTGCAGGTCCTCCGGGGTGACCCGCAGTTCGTCCAGGGTGCGCACGATGCCGGCCAGCGTCGCCACCCCGCCGCCGACTTCGAAGGTCAGCTGGTGGGTCTCGGTGTCGACGACCGACGGCTCGCCGACCGCCCCGGTGAGCTGACGGACGATCGGGTCGAGTGGTTGGCACCGGGGCAGGGTGACGGTGACCCGGTCCCCGCCGATCTGCCGTTTGAGCGCGTCCGGGCTGCCGGACGCGACGACCCGGCCGTGGTTCATCACCGAGATCTCGACGGCCAGTTGATCCGCCTCGTCGAGGTACTGGGTGGTGAGCAGGACGGTGGTGCCGCGGGCGGCGACCTCCCGGATGCTCTGCCAGACCTCGTTGCGCCCTCGCGGGTCCAGGCCGGTGGTCGGCTCGTCGAGGAACAGCACCGCCGGGGCGAGGATCAGCCCGGCGGCGATGTCCAGTCGCCGTCGCATCCCGCCCGAGTAGGTGGCGACGGCCCGGTGCGCGGCGTCGACGAGGTCGAAGCCGTCGAGCAGTTCGTCGGCCCGCTGCCGGGCGGCGGCCTTGCTCAGCCCGTAGAGCCGGCCGAACATCACCAGGTTCTGCCGTCCGCCGAGGATCTCGTCGACGGCGGCGTGCTGACCGACCAGTCCGATCCGCTGGCGTACCTGTCGGGCCTGGGTCCGTACGTCGAAGCCGGCGACCCGGGCGGCACCCTGGTCGACGTCGATCAGGGTGGCCATGGCCTTGACGGCGGTGCTCTTGCCGGCGCCGTTCGGGCCGAGCAGCCCGTGGATCGTGCCGGCGGCGACGTGCAGGTCGAATCCGTCGAGGGCGGTGACCTCGCCGTAGCGCTTTCGAACTCCGTCAGCTGACAGGGCATCCGTGGTGGCCACCTGCGCTCCTAACTCCGTATGGGTCACGGTGAATCCGCATGCAACACCGTACACCCCACGAGGTAGTCTGCGCACATGGAGAATCGGGACGTCGACCAGACTTTGACGCTGCTCTGGCGACGCACCCTGGGCACTCCGCAGGGCTCCCGTGGGCCGAAACAGCGGGTCAGCGTCGACGAGGTGGTGCGCGCGGCGATCGCGGTGGCCGACGACGAAGGCCTGGCCGCCTTCTCGATGCGCAAGGTCGCCGACCGGCTCGGACTCAAACTGATGTCGATCTACACGTACGTGCCGGGTAGATCCGAGTTGATCGGCCTGATGGTCGACGAGGTGCTGGGCGAGCGGGAGCTACCACCACACTCCGGCGACCTGCGCCAGCGGCTGCACGCGGTGGCCCGTCACCAGTGGGACGAGACGCACCGCCACCCGTGGCTGCTGCACGTCGACAACAGCCGGCCGTGGATCGGCCCGAACGGGTCCGACCGCTACGAGTGGCAACTGGCCGCCATCGACGGCGCCGGCTTCACCGACCTCGAAATGGACCAGGTCGTCACCCTGATCAGCGGGTTCACCGCCAGCGCCGCGCGGGCCTCGATCGAGGCGCGAGCGGCTGTCGCCAGCTCTGGCATCACCGACGCCCAGTGGTGGGAGATCAACGCCCCCGTCCTGGAGCGGGTGATGCCCCCGGACGCCTACCCGATCTCGTCGCGGGTCGGCACCGCCGCCGGCCAGGAGTACAACGCCATCGGCGACCCGCAGCGGTCCTTGCGTTTCGGGCTCGACCGGATCGTCGACGGGCTGGAACGCCTGCTGGAGCGCTAACGGCCCAGGATGCCGGTGAGTACCTCGACCGCCCGGTCCACCGCGGCGTCGTCGAGATCCAGGTGGGTGACCAGGCGGGCGGCGCCCGGCCCGACCGCCGCGAGCCGGACCCCCTCGACGCCGGCCGCGTCCACCAGAGCGGCGGCGTCCACCGGAGCCTTGGTCAGATCCAGCGCGACGATGTTGCTACGGACCTGCTCCGCCTCGACGATGCCGTACGGCGCCAACGCGTGCGCCAGTCGGGCCGCCCGGACATGGTCGTCGGCCAGCCGCTCGACGTGGTGGCGCAGCGCGTACCGCCCGGCGGCGGCGAGCACCCCGGCCTGTCGCATCCCCCCACCCATCCGCTTACGCAGGACGCGGGCGGCCGCGATCCGTTCGGCGCTGCCGACCAGCACCGAGCCGACCGGCGCGCCGAGCCCTTTGGACAGGCAGACCGACAGGGTGTCGAACAGTGCGCCGTAGTCGGCCAGCGGAACACTGTCGGCGATGTGCGCGTGCCAGATCCGGGCACCGTCGCAGTGCAGCGCCACCCCGGCGTCGGCGGTGACCGCCCGCAGCCCACGCAGCACGTCCAGCCCGATGATCTGCCCGCCGGAACGGTTGTGGGTCTGTTCGACCGCGACCGCCCGGGTCGGCACCGCGCCGTACCCGGCCGGCCGGATCATCGCCGCGACCAGGTCGGGGTCGAGGTCGCCACCGACCGGCGGCCAGGTCCGTGAGGAGATCCCGCCGTACGCGGCGGCAGCACCGACCTCGTAGGTGACCACGTGTGCGTCGGCGTCGCAGAGCAGCTCGCCGCCGGGCGGCACCAGGGTCTGCAGGGCGACCTGATTGGCCATCGAGCCGGTCGGAGCGAACAGCGCCGCCTCGTGGCCGAACATCGCGGCGACCTCGGACTCCAACGCGTTGACCGTCGGGTCCTCGCCGTACACGTCGTCGCCGACCTCGGCCGCGGCCATCGCCGCCCGCATCCCCGGCGTCGGCCGGGTGACGGTGTCCGACCGCAGGTCGACCACCGGAGGGACGGCGCTGCCGGACGGGGTCGGCTCAACCACGGAGCATCTCCGCGACCAGGAAGGCCAGCTCGAGGGACTGCTGGGTGTTCAGCCGCGGGTCGCAGGCGGTCTCGTACCGGTCCGGCAGGTGGATGTCCTCGATCGCCTGGGCACCGCCGAGGCACTCGGTGACGTCCTCACCGGTCAGCTCGACGTGCAGACCGCCGGGGTGGGTCGCCAGCCCCCGGTGCACCTCGAAGTAGCCGAGCACCTCGTCGACGATCCGGTCGAAGTGGCGGGTCTTGTAGCCGTTGGACGACTCGTGGGTGTTGCCGTGCATCGGGTCGCACTGCCACACCACCCGGGCCCCGGCTGCGGTGACCTTCTCCACGATCGGCGGCAACGCGTCGCGAACCTTGTGGTTGCCCATCCGGCTGATCAGCGTGAGCCGGCCGGGAATGTTGTCCGGGTTGAGCTTCTCGCACAGCTCGAGGGCCTGCTCGGGGCTGGTGCCGGGGCCGAGCTTGACGCCGATCGGGTTGGCGATGCGGGAGATGAAGTCGATGTGCGCGCCGTCGATCTGCCGGGTCCGTTCGCCGACCCACAGGAAGTGCCCGGACAGCCCGTAGGGGCGGTCACCGGAGATCCGGGTCAACGCCCGGTCGTACTCCAGCGCGAGCGCCTCGTGCGAGCAGTAGAGGGTGACGGTCCGCAACGCCTCGTCGTCGGTCATCCCGCAGGCCCGGATGAACGCCAGCGCCCGGTCGATCTCCCGGGCGATCGCCTCGTAACGTTCGCCGGCCGGGGACCGCTTGACGAACCCCTTGTTCCAGTCGTGTACCGCGTGCAGGTCGGCCAGCCCACCGGCGAGGTAGGCGCGGAGCATGTTCATCGCGGCGGCGGAATTGGCGTACGCCCGGATCATTCGCTGCGGGTCGGCGACGCGGGCCTGCGCCGTGGTCTCCAACGAGTTGATCATGTCGCCGCGGTACGCCGGCAGGCCGAGCGCGTCGGTCGGCGACGAGCGGGGCTTGGTGTACTGGCCGGCGACCCGGGCCACCTTGACCACCGGCAGCGAAGCGCCGTACGTCAGCACCACCGCCATCTGCAGGATGGTGCGGGCGTTGGCCAGCAGGTGGCTCTCGGTGTTGTCGGTGAAGGTCTCGGCACAGTCGCCGCCCTGCAGCAGGAAGGCCTTGCCGTCACAGACCAGCGCCAGCCGCTCCCGCAACTGGTCGACCTCGTACGGGGCGACCACTGAGGGGACGTTCCCCAGCACCTGGCAGACCTCGTCGACCGCAGCCGAGTCCGGCCAGGGCGGGGTCTGCGCCCGGGGCAGCTCGCGCCACCGTTCCAGCCCGAACGCCTCGTCTTCGACCGAGTCGGCGGTGGGTCGGCTGGTCTGCAGGCTGGGATGCCCAACCGACGGGTACCTCAACTGATGCCATTCTTGGCCCATGGCCAAAGCCTAGTCTCGCGGTGCGGCGCCGGGCCCGCCGGCCGGGGACGTGCCGGGCCCGCCGACCGGACCAGTGTCGCTGTCCTGGTCCGCTTCGGTGGCGGTCTCGTCGTGGATGCACCAGACGCCGTCACCGGTGCCGGTCGGCGTGACGGTGAACACGAGACCGACCCGGATCGTGTCGGAACCAACGGCGGCGGTGACGGTGGCGGTGACCTCGTGGCCGACCGGGACCGTCCGGGAATCCACGATCTCTGCCCGTTCCACCAGGAACGACTCCGCGAAGTCGCCGTTGGGGCCGGTGGCGCTCGCGTCGAAGATCTCCTGCGTCGCGGGGCAGAGCTGGGCCCGCCCCTTGTCGACGTCCTTGGCACCCATGGCGTCGAGGTAGTCCTGCACGAGCCGCTGGGACTCCTCGGCCGCCACAGGGGTGCCCGTTGCGGTCGGCTCCGGTCGCGACTGCGGCTTGCCGGTGCAGCCGGTGACCGCCAACATCAGCAGGGCCACGGCGACGACGGTCACGCTTGCGGCTGGTGCCCGGGTCCGCGACCCGAACGCGGTGGTCCGCATCCTGTTTCCTCCCGTACCGCTGGCCGGCGCCGAGGTCGGCCAGCGTCGCGGCTGGCCGCCGCCAGCCGACCATTCTACGACCGGGTCGGCTGGCGCGCGGCCCGGCACAACCCGCCGACCAGGCACGACAGTCGGCAGCAACAGATCCGTCAAGGGATTGACATGCCGTCGACACAGTCGTAGCTTCCTTGTCGAATCGCTTCGTCGAAGCGTTTCGACAAGGAAGTCGGCTACCCCCTCCACCGATCAGCCGCGCTCGAGATCCCGCCGCCGGCAGGCACCTCACCGCGGTCCATGAACTTCACCTGAATCCATGTCCCGTGGCGGCGTCTGCACCGCGCCGCCCCTCCGGCACACCTGCGAGGAGGCTGGAAATGTTCCAACGACGAAAAAGAAACACCCGCACCCTGATAGCCGCCGCACTCACCGCCACCGCCCTGACCCTGTCGGCCTGCGGCGCCGATTCCGACGACAGCGGCGACGGCAGCACCCTGCGCCTGTGGCACTACGAGGGTGCCAACAGCGCCATGGGCATCGCCTGGGCCGAAGCCATCAAGCAGTTCGAGGCCAGCCATCCCGGCGTCACCGTGGTCTACGAGGAGAAGGGCTTCGAGCAGATTCGGCAGAACGCCGGCATGATCCTCAACTCCGACCAGGGCCCGGACATCCTGGAGTACAACAAGGGCAACGCGAGTGCCGGGCTACTGTCCAAGCAGGGGCTACTCACCGACCTCACCGACGTGGTGACCGAACGCGGCTGGGACGAGATCATCTCCTCGAGCGTCGCCACCACCTGCAAGTACGACGCCAACGGCGTGATGGGCGGTGACACCTGGTACGGAGTGCCCAACTACGGCGAATTCGTCATGGTCTACTACAACAAGGACATGTTCGCCGAGTACGACCTGCCGGTGCCGACCACCTTCGCCGAGTTCGAGGACGTACTGGGCACCTTCGTCGACAACGGCATAACCCCGATCTCCGTCGGCGGCGCCGAGTACCCCGCCCAGCAGATCTTCTACGAGTTGGCGCTCAGCCAGGCCGACCGGTCCTTCGTCGACGACTTCCAGCTCTACGCGAACCCGGTCGACTTCACCGGTCCCGAGTTCAGCTACGCCGCCGACACCTTCGCCGCATGGGTCGACAAGGGCTTCATCGGTGCCGACTCCGCCGGCATCAAGGCCGAGGACATGGGTGTCGCGTTCACCCAGGGCACCTTCCCGATCATGATCTCCGGCAGCTGGTGGTACGGCCGGTTCAGCGACGAGATCACCGACTTCGACTGGGGAACCTTCCTCTTCCCCGGCAGCGACCTGCACCTCGGCTCCGGCGGCAACATCTGGGCGGTGCCGACCAACGCCGAGAACAAGGACCTCGCCTACGACTTCATCGACATCACCATGCAGCCGGACATCCAGAACCTGCTCGGTGAGTCCGGTGGGGTGCCACTTGCCGCGGACCCGGCGGCGATCAGCAACCCGAAGGCCCAGGAGCTCATCGAGAGCTTCAACACGCTGAACAACTCGGACGGGCTGGCCTTCTACCCGGACTGGCCGGCACCGGGCTACTACGACGTCCTGGTCGCCGGCATCCAGCAGCTGATCAACGGCAGCAAGTCCCCGGACGAGGTGCTCGACGAGATCGCCAAACCGTACAACGACAACCTCGCGAGCATCGGCGGCGAGTGAGCGACGGCCGCGCGCCGGGGACGCTGGTCCCCGGCGCACGGTCTGCGCCGGGAGGTTCCATGGCAAAGCCGCTCACCCGCCCCCGTACCCGGAAAACGGACTACGGATACGTCGCCTTCCTGCTGCCCGGGATCGCGCTGTTCCTCGCTGTGATCGTCGTGCCGCTGCTGATGAACATCGGGATCAGTTTCACCCGATGGTCCGGTGTCGGGATGCCGGAATGGATCGGGTTCGACAACTACGACCGGCTGCTGCAAGACACCAACTTCTGGGTCTCGTTCCGCAACATCGGCTTCATCATCCTCGCGATGGCGGTGCTGCCGACGCTGCTCGGCCTGTTCCTCGCCGCTGTCCTGTTCGACTACGTGGCCAAGCGGATCGGCCCGCGTACGGCGAGCGTGTTCCGGTCCGGACTGTATCTGCCACAGGTGCTGCCGGTCGCGGTGACCGGCATCGTCTGGGGCTGGATCCTGCACCCCAGTTACGGCGCGCTGAACTCGACCCTGGACCGGGTCGGCCTGGGCTCCCTCGCCCAGAACTGGCTCGGTGACCCGACGTACGCCCTGCTCAGCGTCATGGCGGTAATGATCTGGTTCCAACTTGGCTACCCGGTCGTGATGTTCATGGCCGGGCTGCAGCGGGTCGATCCGGAACTCTACGAGGCGGCCGATCTCGACGGCGCCGGCTGGTTCCAGCGGTTCACCCGCATCGCGGTGCATCAGATCAAGCCGGAGATCTACGTCGTGCTGGTCACCACCACCATCGCCGCACTGAAGATCTTCGGGCAGATCTTCGTACTGACCAGGGGTGGCCCGGGCAACGCCACCCTGGTGCCGTCGTACTTCGCCTACCAGAACTTCTTCGAGAAGGCTGACGCCGGATACGGCTCGGCGATCGCCACAGTGCTGACCATCATCATCGTCGTGCTGACCTACCTGTTCCTGCGGATTCAGACCCGCGACGAGCGCCTGGAAAGGAGCTGAGATGGTCGCCGCCCCACCCTCCCGACGCGGCCGGCCCGGCCGGCTGACCGCCTCGACCGTCCTGACCGGCCTGACCGTGCTCACCCTGCTGGTGCTGGCACCGTTCCTGGTCGTGGCGCTCAACGCCGTGAAGGCACCTGCCGAGTACGCCGCCAACGGTCCGCTCTCGCTACCCGGCGAGCTCTACCTGCGCGGCATCGTGGACTTCTGGTTCCGGGTCGACTTCGGCGAGAAGCTGTGGAACAGCTTTCTCATCAGCGCCACGGTAGCCGTACTCGCGGTGCTGATCTCGGTGTTCAACGCGTACGCGATCGGGATCGGCCGGATGCGGGGACGAATCGCGTTCCTGATGTTCTTCCTGCTGGCCAACCTGCTGCCCCAGGAGGCGCTGGTCTACCCGCTGTACTACCTGTCCAAACAGGTCGGGCTCTACAACAGCCGGATCGCCGTCATCATCATCTTCACCGCGATCCAGGCGGCGTTCGGCACCTACCTGCTCTCCTCGGTGTTCCGGGACTTCCCGCGACAGTTGTTGGAAGCTGCCGCGATGGATGGGGCAGGCAAGTGGCGGGTGCTCTGGAGAGTCGTGGTGCCGACCAGCTGGCCGACCCTGTCGGTGCTGTTCACGTTCTTCTTCATCTGGACCTGGAACGAGTTCTTCCTGCCGCTGATCTTCCTGATCTCCAACGACAAGCAGACGGTGCCGGTCGCGCTCGGCGTCCTGCAGGGGGACCGGATGATGGACGCCACCACCACCAGTGCGTCGGCGCTACTCGGCATCGTGCCGGCGGTGCTGTTCTTCCTCATCTTCCAGCGCACCCTGACCCGGGGTGTGCTGGCCGGCGCGGTCAAGTAGGACCTGACGCAAGAGAGGCTCAATGAAATTCAGTCACGGCTACTGGCGGATGCGCGACGGCGTACGCCCGCTGTATCCCGCGCAGGTGCACGACGTCGAGATCGAACCAGCGGCGCTGACCGTGTACGCCCCGACCCGGCGGATCACCGGCCGCGGCGACACCCTCAACCAGCCGCTGCTCACCGTTCGCTGCACCTCCCCCGTCCCCGACGTGATCTCCGTCCAGGTGGGCCACTTCCTCGGCCGACGACCCCGGCATCCGGACTTCACCGTGGCCGCCGACCCGGACGCCGAGGTCCAGGTGACCGACGGCACCGAGTACGCCAGCATCACCTCGGGCGAGCTGACCGCCCGGTTCGCCCGAGGTGACCACTGGCAGCTGGAGTTCGTGGCCGCCGACCGGGTACTCACCGGCAGCGGCTACAAGAGCATGGCCGCGCTGGACACCGACGACGGGTCGTACGTGCGGGAACAGCTCAGCCTCGGCGTCGGCGAGACGGTGTACGGGCTCGGCGAGAGGTTCGGTCCGCTGGTACGCAACGGTCAGGTGGTGGACATCTGGCAGGAGGACGGCGGCACCAGCAGCGAGCAGGCGTACAAGAACGTCCCGTTCTACCTCACAACCGGTGGGTACGGGGTGTTCGTCAACCACCCCGGACTGGTCTCGTTCGAGGTCGGCTCCGAGGTGGTCTCCCGGGTGTCGTTCAGCGTCGCCGGGCAGAGCCTGGAGTACCTGGTCATCTACGGCCCGACGCCGCGCGAGATCCTGCGCAAGTACACCGCCCTGACCGGCCGCCCGGCCCTGCCGCCGGCCTGGTCGTTCGGACTGTGGCTGAGCACCTCGTTCACCACCTCGTACGACGAGCAGACGGTCAGTTCGTTCATCGACACCATGGCAGAGCTCGAGCTGCCGTTGTCGGTGTTCCATTTCGACTGTTTCTGGATGCGCGAGTTCCACTGGTCGAACTTCGAATGGGATCCGCAGGTCTTCCCCGAACCTGAGCTGATGCTGGACCGGCTACGCAAGCGGGACCTGAAGATCTGCGTGTGGATCAACCCGTACATCGCGCAGCGGTCGGCGCTGTTCGCCGAGGGGGCGGCGCGGGGCTACCTGGTCCGGACCACCGACGGCGACGTCTGGCAGTGCGACCTCTGGCAGGCCGGGATGGGTCTGGTCGACTTCACCAACCCGGACGCCCGACGCTGGTACACCGACAAGTTGCGGGCGTTGCTGGACATGGGCGTCGACGCATTCAAGACCGACTTTGGTGAGCGGATCCCGACCGACGTGGTCTGGCACGACGGCGCCGACCCCGAACGGATGCACAACTACTACACCCACCTGTACAACCAGACGGTGTTCGACCTGCTCCGGGAGCACCACGGCGAGGGCGAGGCGGTGCTGTTCGCCCGGTCGGCCACCGCTGGCGGGCAGCAGTTCCCGGTGCACTGGGGCGGTGACTGCGAATCCACCTTCGAATCGATGGCGGAGAGTCTGCGCGGCGGCTTGTCGCTGGCGATGTCCGGGTTCGGCTTCTGGAGCCACGACATCGGCGGCTTCGAGGGTCAGCCGGCACCGGAGGTGTTCAAGCGCTGGATCCCGTTCGGTCTGCTCTCCTCACACAGCCGGTTGCACGGCAGTCAGACCTACCGGGTGCCGTGGACGTTCGACGAGGAGGCGGTCGACGTACTGCGGATCTTCACCCGGCTCAAGGCGCGACTGATGCCGTACCTGTTCGGTCAGGCGGTGCTGGCCCACCGGGAGGGCATCCCGGTGATGCGCCCGCTGGTCGCGGAGTTCCCGGACGATCCGGCGGTGACCCACCTGGAGCGGCAGTACCTGCTCGGGGACAGCCTGCTGGTGGCGCCGGTGTTCCGGGCCGACGGGCAGGTGGACTTCTACCTGCCGGCCGGCACCTGGACCCACCTACAGACCGGTGAGGAGGTCACCGGGCCGGGCTGGATACGCCGGACGGTCGGGTTCGACCAGGTGCCGGTCCTGGTGCGCCCCGGCACGGTGCTGCCACTCGGGGCGAACACGGACCGACCGGACTACCCGTACGCCGACGGGGTGACCCTGGCGGTGTACCAGCTCGCCGACGGGCAGCAGGTGCAGGTGTCGGTGCCGGCGCTGGACGGATCCGAGGCCGCCCGGTTCGTGGTCGCCCGCAATGGTGCGGCGGTCACCGCGGACCGGGTCGCCGGGGCGGCCCTGCCGTGGCGGGTGCAGTTGGTTGGCCACGGGGAGGTCCGGGAGATGGCCGCCGACGTCACCCGGTGGCAGGGGGCACTGACGACCCGCTAGCCGGGGTGGTCAGGCCGGCGGTGACCGAGGCGGCCAGCAGCGCAACGTAGCCGCGCGGCAGCGGGGTACGGGCCACTGCGAGCCGCCAGTAGAGCGGGCCGACCATCAGGTCGACGACGAAGTCGGGACTGGTGTCGGCGGGCAGTTCGCCCCGCCGCACCGCCCGGTTCGTCACCAGGGTCCCGATCTCACGCTGGTTGTCCCGCAGGGCTGTCTGCAGGGTCTGGGCGATCGCCGGGTTGCGGGCGGCCTCGGCGAGCAGGTCCGGCACGATCTGCCCGGCCAGCGGATGGCGCAACGCCCGGGCCGCGATGGTCAGCACCAGCTCAAGGTCGCCACGCAGGGTGCCGGTGTCCGGCACGGCGGTCACCCCGACGGCGACTTCGGAGACGATCCCGATCACCATCTCGAGTTTCGAACCCCACCGCCGGTAGACGGCGGTCTTGCCGACCCCGGCGCGGCGGGCGACCGCTTCGATCGACATCCTGCCATAGCCGGCTGCGGCCAGTTCCTGCAACGCCGCAGCCCGGATCGCCTGCGTCACGTCCTCCCGCAGCACCGCCGCGCCAGCCGGTGGTCGCTTTCCGTCGCCCCGCATTCGAACGAGTGTAACCGCACGACGGTACGGTTGCGTATCGTCGTAGGCTCCCCTACCGTTTCCGTCAGGACGCGACGGTATCGTTCCGTGCCACCGGGCACGGATGGTGAGCAACGGGGGCATCGGACCCGTTCTCGCCACGGTTGACCCGGTTTCCGCGCCGCGCCCGATCGGCGATGCCGAGGGCGGCGGCCGGGGACGAGACAGGTCCCCTCGGGGGAAGGGGTGGGGGTGTGCGCGAGCGGCAACGCTGGCTGACGGAAGGACTGACGGAATGCATCAGCCAACCAGCGGCACGACCGTGACGCTGGAACCGGCCAGCGGGCCGACCTTCGCCGAGCTGGCGCACCAGCACGGCCTGGCGGTCAGTGGGGCACGACCCGGACTCGGCGCGTACCTCAAGCAGGTGTGGTCCCGGCGTCACTTCATCTGGACGTACGCCAACGCCCGGCTGATCGCCACCTACACGAACGCGCGGCTGGGCCAGATCTGGCAGGTGCTGACACCGCTGGCCAACGCCGGGGTCTACTTCCTGGTCTTCGGGCTGCTGCTGGGCACCGACCGCGGCATCGGCAACTTCATCGGGTACCTCTGCACCGGGATCTTCATCTTCACCTTCACCCAGCAGACGGTGAGCACCGCGGCCCGGTCGATCGCCGACAACCTGAACCTGATCCGGGCCATGCACTTCCCCCGGGTCAGCCTGCCGCTGACCACGGTCCTGGTCCAGGTGCAGCAGATGCTCCCCACGATGGGCGTCCTCGTGGTCATCATGCTGGCCACCGGGGAGGGGATCGACCTCAGCTGGCTGCTGGTGGTGCCGGCGTTGCTCCTGCAGACCCTGTTCAGCGCCGGACTGGCGATGATGGTCGCCCGCTGGGCGGCGCGCACCAGCGACCTGTCCCAGCTGCTCCCGTTCGTGATGCGGACCTGGCTCTACGCCTCCGGGGTGTTCTACAGCATCGACCGGTTCACCGCGGACCTGCCCGGCTGGGTCTCGACCGTGCTGCAGTTCAACCCGATGGCCGTCTACATCAACGTGGTCCGGTACGCGTTGATGGACTCGATGGGCACCACCCCCGGTTATCTGTGGCCGGCGGCGGCCGGCTGGGCCCTGGTGATGGGCGTCACCGGCTTCATCTACTTCTGGCGTGCTGAGGAGGAGTACGGCCGTGGCTGAACAGCTGACCGCCACCGGCACCGACACCCGGGTGCCCACGGTGATCGTCGACAACCTGCACGTCGTCTACCGGGTCACCACCGGTGGCGGTGGGCGTACCAGCCCGGTCGCCGCGTTGCGCCGCATCGTCACCCGCCAGCACGCTCCCTCGGTTCGCGAGGTGCACGCCGTTCGCGGGGTCAGCTTCGTGGCGTACCGAGGTGAGGCCATCGGCCTCATCGGCAGCAATGGCTCCGGCAAGTCGACCCTGCTCCGGGCGGTTGCCGGGTTGCTACCGCCGCGCCGGGGGAAGGTGTACACCCAGGGCCAGCCGTCGCTGCTCGGGGTGAACGCCGCCCTGATGAACGATCTGACCGGCGAGCGCAACGTGGTGCTCGGCTGCCTGGCGATGGGGATGAGCCCCGCCGAGGTGCGGGCCAAGTACGACGGGATCGTGGACTTCTCCGGGATCAACGCTCGGGAGGACTTCGCCTCGTTGCCGATGCGCACCTACTCCTCCGGCATGGCGGCCCGGCTGCGGTTCTCCATCGCTGCGGCGAAGAGCCACGACGTACTCATGATCGACGAGGCGTTGGCCACCGGTGACGCCGCCTTCCAGCGGCGCAGCGAGGAACGGGTCCGCGAGTTGCGGGCCGAGGCCGGCACGGTCTTCCTGGTCAGCCACAGCAACAAGTCGATCCTGGACACCTGTGAGCGGAGCATCTGGCTGGAGGCCGGGGTGATCCGGATGGACGGCCCGAGCGCCGAGGTGGTCAAGGCCTACCAGGATCACGTCAACCGCAAGTGAACGCTCCGATGCCCGGAGCCGGCGGTCGCCGGCTCCGGGCATCGACCGGGTGGTGGCGCGGGTCAGCCGAGACCGTTACGAATCGCGGCGACCAGCTCGCCGTTGCCGGTGTCGCCGGAAAGCTCCCAGAAGAACGCCCCGCCCAGCCCTTGTCCCCGGGCGTAGCTCATCTTGCCGCCGATGGTGGCCGGCGTGTCGTAGCTCCACCAGTTGCTGCCACACTTGGCATAGGCAGTGCCACCGACGGTTCCGGTGACCGGACAGGTGTTCTTGAGCACCTTGTAGTCCTCGATCCCCTGCTCGTAGGTGCCGGGCGCGGCTCCGGTGGCGGTGCCGCCGGGCGTCGTCTGGCTGACGCCCGTCCAGCCACGGCCGTAGAAGCCGATGCCGAGCAGCAGCTTGTTCGCCGGGATGCCTTTGCTCTTGAGCTTCTGGATCGCCGCATCCGACCAGAAGCCCTGCTGCGGGATCCCCGCGTACGAGGTCAGTGGTGAGTGCGGTGCGGTCGGACCCTGGGCGTTGAACGCGCCGAAGTAGTCGTAGGTCATCGGCATGATCCAGTTGAGGTTGCCGGCCGCTCCGGCGTAGTCGGTGGCGTCGATCTTGCCCCCGTTGCTGCCGTCGGCTGTGATCGCGGCGGTGACCAGCGCCGACGAGCCGAACCGGGTCCGCAACGCCGAGACCACGTTCTTGAACGCGTTGGGGCCGCTGGCGTCACAGGTCAAGCCGCAGGCGTTCGGATACTCCCAGTCGATGTCGATGCCGTCGAACACGTCCGCCCATCGCGGGTCCTCGACCAGGTTGTGGCAGGACTCGGCGAACGCGGCCGGGTTCTGCGCAGCCTGGGTGAAGCCGCCGGACCAGGTCCAGCCACCGAACGACCAGATCACTTTGAGATGCGGGTACATCGCCTTGAGCTTGCGTAGTTGGTTGAAGTTTCCGCGCAGCGGCTGGTCCCAGGTGTCGGCGACCCCGTCGACACTCTCCGCCGCCGGATACGCCTTCTCGTAGTCGGCGTAGCTTTCCCCGATGGTGCACCGACCGCCGGTGGTGTTGCCGAAGGCGTAAAGGATGTGAGTCATCTTCGCCGCGGACCCACTCGTGTGGATGTTGCGCACGTGGTAGTTGCGCCCGTACACGCCCCACTGGGTGAAGTACCCGACGACCTTCTGGCCGCCCGGTGGCGGGGGTTGCGTGGTGGGCGGCGGTGTCGTCGGCGGGGCGGTGGTGGGTGGTGCCGTCGTCGGTGCCGGTCCACCGGCGCAGGAGACCCCGTTGACGGTGCAGTTCGTCGGGGCACGGTAGGCGCCGGTGCCGACGTATCCCCAGCTGAACGAGGTCCCTGGCGCGAGGCTGCCCGCCCAGCTCTTCTTCACCGCGGTGTAGTGGGTGCCACTGCGGGTCACGTCCGCGTCCCAGAAGCTGCCGATCGTGGTGCCCGCCGGCAGGTCGAACTCGATCCGCCAGGTGCTGACCGATGCGTCGGATCCGTTGGCCACGGTGACTCTGACCTCGTGGCCGGTGCCCCAGTCGGAGGTGGCGACGAAGCCGGCCGAGATCGTGCCGGCACCGAAGGCCGCGGTGACCGGCACTGCCGCCGCGGCGGTCACCACGGCCAACGCCCCCGCCCACATGGCGCGGCGCAGTGATCTTCTCATCAGGCGTCTCCCTAAATAGTTAGGAAACTTTCCATAAAGTGCCCGAGACGCTACTCACACGCACGCCACCTCGTCAAGATGTCGATATCTCGATACCTCACCACGCCCGACGATCTTGCACTTGTCGATAGACAATTCGTGCAAAACCTCTCGATGAGCGCAAGATCGTCGAGAGGGTGGGTGGATGGGTGGGTGGGTGGGTGGGTGGGTGGATCAGATGCGGCGACGACCGGAGAACCCGCACTCCAGGCGGTGGTACCACCGGATCTCGCCGTCGCCCTCCAGCCAGCACCACAGCACCGGACGGCCGTCGAGCTCACCAGGGAAGTCGAGCAACACCGGAGCCACGCCCTTGACCTGGATGTCGTGTTCGTTCAGCTCGTCGAGGATGCCGTAGATCCGCGCTTCCAGCCCTTTCACCTCGGCCAGCCCACCGTGCGGGCTCTGCGATCCGCCGGCCAGGTCTGCGCGCAGCTCGGCGAGATCGGCGCGCAGCAGCACCAGCTCGTCGATCCGGGGACAGAGGGTGGCCATCAGGTGACGTGCCTGGGCGAGCGTGAACACGTCCGACAGTATGGTCCATCCGGCCGCTTTGCGGGCTGCCGCCAAGGCTTGCCCCGGGCCGCCGCCGGTCGCCGAGCGCCGGCGGCGGCACTGGGCGCGTCGGCGGGACGCGCCCGGTCAGCCGACCGCAGGGGGGCAACCAGGGCCGGCTCTCGACGTCGCCGCAGGGGGAAGTCACGACACGACGTCGATCTCGGTGCTCGCCGGGCTCCGGTCAGCGGGGGCGAAGATCGGACCAACACGACCACCGATGTTGCAAACGGTAGTCAACTCGACACGTTGGGCGGAAGCCCTACGGCGTGAATGAATACCTCACCCGTGCTGGGCCGCCAACTCACGGGCCCGGTCCCGGGCCGCCTCCAGCGCGGCGAGCAGCGCCGCCCGTACACCGTGGTTCTCCAACTCACGGATGGCGGAGATGGTGGTGCCGGCCGGTGAGGTGACCGCTTCCCGCAGTTTCACCGGATGTTCGCCGGAGTCGCGCAGCATCACCGCCGAGCCGATCGCGGTCTGTACGATGAGATCGTGCGCCACCTGACGGGGCAGCCCGAGCAGGATGCCCGCGTCGATCATCGCCTCGACCAGCAGATAGAAGTACGCCGGACCAGAGCCGGACAGCGCGGTGACCGCGTCCTGCTGACTCTCCGGCACCCGGATGGTGATGCCGAGCGGGGTGAACATCTCCTCTGCCAACGCCAGATGCTCGGCGGTGGCGTGCCGGCCGGCGGAGATCGCCGTCATCGCCTGATCCACCAGCGCCGGAGTATTTGTCATCACCCGCACCACCGGGGTGCCGACCGGTAGCCGGCGGGCGAAGAACTCGGTCGGCAGGCCGGCGCAGAGCGAGATGACCAGCTTGTCGGCGGGCACCTTCGGACCGATCTGGTCCAGCAGGGCGGCGGCGTCCTGGGGCTTGACCGCGACCGCCAGCACCTCGGCCCGGTCGACAGCGGTGTCATTGTCCACCACCGAGACGCCGTAGCGCACCGCGATGTCCTCGGCCCGCTCGCGTCGGCGGGTGGTGGCCATCAGCTGGGCGGCCGGCCAACCGGCCCGCAACAGGCCGGAGAGGACCAGCTCACCGATCTTGCCGGCACCGATGACGGCGATGGTGTGCGCGCCGGGAGGCATCCGTACGTCACCTTTCGTCGGAAGGCCGGGCTGAGCCGGCGGTGCCGGCTCAGCCCGGGAGCCGGGTGGGGCACCCCCGAGGAACGGGGTACGCCCCACCCGCCGCCACGATGCCTCAGCTGCCGAAGAAGACCTCGGCCTCGGTGTAGCGCTCCAGTGGCACCGTCTTGAGCTCACGGGTCGCCTCGGCCAGCGGCACCCGGACGATGTCCGTGCCCCGGATGCCGACCATCTTGCCCCAGTCGCCGTCGTTCGCCGCGTCGATGGCGTGCAGGCCGAGCCGGGTGGCGAGCACCCGGTCGAACGCGGTCGGCGTACCGCCACGCTGGATGTGCCCCAGCACCACGGTACGGGCCTCCTTGCCGGTCTTGGCCTCCAACTGCTCGGCGAGCCACTGGCCGATCCCACCGAGGCGGACATGCCCGAAGGAGTCCAGCTCCTGGTTCTGCAGGACCATCTGGCCCTGCATCGGCTGGGCGCCCTCGGCGACCACCACGATCGGCGCGTACTGCTTCTGGAAGCGCTTCTCGACGTAGGTGGCCACCTGCTCGATGTCGAACTCACGCTCGGGCAGCAGGATCACGTTCGCGCCACCGGCCAGACCGGCGTGCAGTGCGATCCAGCCGGCGTGACGACCCATCACCTCGACCACCAGGGTGCGGTGGTGGCTCTCGGCGGTGGTGTGCAGCCGGTCGATGGCCTCCATCGCGATGTTGACCGCGGTGTCGAAGCCGAACGTGTAGTCGGTGGCGTTGAGGTCGTTGTCGATCGTCTTCGGCACGCCGACCACCTGGACGCCGAGTTCGTGCAGCTTGGTGGCGACACCGAGGGTGTCCTCACCGCCGATCGCGACCAAGGCGTCGACGCCCTGGCTGGTCAGGTTCTCCTTGATCCGCTCGACCCCACCGTCGATCTTGAACGGGTTGGTGCGGGACGAGCCCAGGATCGTGCCGCCACGGGGCAGGATGCCCCGCACGTCGTCGATGCCGAGAGGCCGGCTCAGCCCCTCCAACGGTCCACGCCAGCCGTCGCGGAACCCGATGAACTCGTGACCGTAGCTGGCGACGCCCTTGCGCACCACCGCTCTGATCACGGCGTTCAGGCCAGGGCAGTCGCCACCACCGGTGAGCACGCCGATACGCATGATCCGCTCATCCTCCAGGAAACTGTGCGGTAAGCCCACTCGAGCCCCAGGAACGAAGTCCGGTCAGACCGTCGGCGTCATTGCCAGCCCGGGGCGGGCCGTCAGAGCTGCACTGTATCGGCCGGGCCGGTGACGCGCCGACCAGACCCCGAGGATCACCGGGGCCGGGGGCACCGGTCACCGCCGGTACGCCTGGCTGATCACCTGCCAGCGCGCCAGGTTGTGCCGGGCGTCGACGAGCGCGTCGTGCCGGTCGGCCACGGCGGCCGGCAGATGGGGCCGGCCGGCGTCGTCCCATCGCTGACGAAGATCCTTCGTGAAACGCGGGATCGCCCGGGGCAATGCCGGCATGGCGCCCCACAGTTGGGCCAGCGCGACATGGTCGTATGCGGCGTACCACGCCCACAGCTCGAGCTCGTCGGCCGCACCGTCGCGCAACGGGGCCACCAGGAACTCGTAGAGCTCGTCGCGGATGCGCTCCCGGGAACGCCACGCCGGGTCGGCCGGCGACGGAAGTTTGTCGAGTACGTTGCGGCGCACCCACGGGACGGCGCGGGTCGCGTCGAACTCGGTGGAGACCGCATAGAACTCCCGGCCGTGCTCGTCGACGACCCCGATCGAGACCAGGTCGACGACACGGCCGTCCTCGATGAACTCGCAGTCGTAGAAGTAGCGGTAGGTCATTGCCGCCATCCTCGCCGATGCCGACACCCGACGCCCACCGGGGTGCCGGCCGGAGCGTCACCCCCCGACGGGTCGCGCTCCGGCCGGCAACTGTTTCCCACGGCCCGATCCACCGGGCCCCCGTCCCGGCCCCCACCCACCGGCGGATCTGGCCACTAGCCTGCCGGTTTGTCGGGCACAGGACTGTCACAGAAATGATGGTGGGGGTGTACACCACGCGACACGGGAGCCATGATCTGATGTTGACACCGTTCTCCGAACGGTATCTATTTCATGTTCGCCCGTGACGGTGGCATCCCGGCCGGGTGCGATGGCGCCCTCAGCCAGATGGTGCCCTCGGTGGCGTGGTGCCTTTGGTGGGAGGGGTTGGACCGTGGAGATGCGCCTGCCGGAGCCGGGTGACGCGCTCACCGGCGTGGACATGTTCGCCGGTCTCGAGCCTGAGGTCCGGCAACGGGTGATCGCCGCCGCCGTCCCCCGCACCTATCGCAGAGGGCAGTTGCTGTTCGTGGAGAACGATCCCGGCGATTCGCTGATCGTGCTCAAACGGGGGGCGATCGCGGTCTTCCGCACCGCACCGACCGGCGAGCGGGCGGTGCTGTCGGTGATCCGCCCGCCCGATGTGCTCGGTGAGGTGTCGCTGCTGGACGCCTCCACCCGGTCCGCCTCGGCGGAGGCCATCGAGGACTGCGCCGCGTTGGCGTTGTCCCGAGGCGCCTTCATGGATCTGGTGCACTCCAATCCCCGGATTCTCGACGCGGTGATGCGCTCACTCGGCGCGTTGATCCGCCGACTCACCGAACAGAACGCCGATCATGTCTTCCTCGATCTCCCGGGGCGGGTGGCCAAGACCCTGGTGCGACTCGCCGGCGAGAGCCAGGCGCCGATGATCACCATCGAGCTCAACCAGAGCCAACTCGCGGAGATGGCCGGTGGCTCCCGGCAGAGCGTCAACCAGGCGATCGGGTCGTTCAGCAGCCGGGGCTGGCTGCGTACGGAGGGCCGGCGCATCGTGGTGACCGACGTCGCAGCCCTGCGCCGCCGGGCCGGCATGGCCGATCGCTGACCCGCCCGCCGACACCGTGCCAGCAGCGGGCGGTACGCGACGACCGCCACGTACCGCCCGACACTCGAAAGCTGCGACTCAGGGCTGGCTGCCGCCCGGCCCGGCCCAGGTGGTGCCGACCTTCTCGCCGGTCGGCCCGATCCAGGTGGTGCCGACCTTCTCGCCGGTCGGCCCGATCCAGTCCTCGGCAACCACGCCCTCCTTCTGGAGCTTGGCCAAGGTGCCGGCGTCGAGATCCACCATCTCCCCTGCGGAGTGGCCGGCGCCGGAGGCGTCGGTCCAGTCCTTCTCCAACTTGACGTACACCATGTCAGGACTCCCCTGCTCGGTCTGAACTGGCGGAACGAATGTATCCCGATACCACCGCCAGATGGACTGTCCATTAGCCAACAGCCCGGTTATGGACAGTTGACGCCTCCGGAGGTACTCGGCCGCAGGAAGGCTGTGACCTGGCCGTCCGGTCGACCCCGACGGTCAGCTGTACCGCCGCCACGCCCGGCCGGGAGGCCGCTGGCCAGGGCGGCGGGCCAGATGCGACAGTAGGCTCCCGACTCGACGCTCCTGCGAGGAGGCCGGCATCACCGCTCCCTGCGACAAGTGCGGCCGGGCCGCAGCCGAGAACGACCGCTACTGCGGCGGCTGCGGTACGGCGCTGACTCCTGTCTGTGCACACTGTGACCGGCCGCTGGCCGCGGACGCAAGCTTCTGCACCTCCTGTGGGCAGCCGCAGACCGCCCGCCGGCAGACTGAGCCGAGCCAGGAGGACCGGCGCCGGGTCAGTGTCCTGTTCATCGACCTCATCAACTTCACTCCGTATGTCGAGCGGGTGGATCCCGAGCAGGTCCGCCGGATGCAGACCAGCTTCTTCTCCGTCGTGCGCCGGGTCGTCGGCCAGTACGGCGGGGTGGTGGAGAAGTACATCGGCGACGCGGTGATGGCTCTGTTCGGCGCGCCGGTGGCGACGGAGAACGACGCGCTGCGCTGTGTACGGGCCGGGCTGGAGCTGCGCCGCGCCCTGGTCGACTTCACCGAGACCGCCGGCGACGGTCTGCGGTTCCGCATCGGGGTGGCCACCGGGGAAGCGCTGGTCGACATCGGCGCGGCCCGCGACGGCGGCCAGGCGTTCCTCGCCGGTGACGTCGTCAACACCGCCTCCCGGATGCAGTCCGTCGCGCCGCCGGGCGGATTGCTGGTCTGCGGCACCACCCATGCGCTCACCAAGGAGGTGATCCGGTACGACGCCCAGCCGGCCGTGACGCTACGTGGCCGGTCGTCCCCGACGGAGGTGTGGTTGGCGGTCGCGGTGCTCCGGCCGGCGCCGATCGACCAGCAGAGCGACGCGACCCCGCTAATCGACCGGGAGCACGAGCTGGGGCTGCTGGTCAACGCCCTCTACCGGTCGATCCGTGACCAGCGGCCGCAGGTGCTGACGGTGCTCGGCCAGGCCGGCATCGGCAAGAGCCGGCTGGTCCGCGAACTGCTGCGGCACACCGAACGGCTGGTCGACCAGCCAGTGACCTGGCGGATCGGCCGGTGCCCCCCGTTCGGCGAGAACGTCACCTTCGCCGCGCTCGCCGACATCGTCAAGGCGGAGGCCGGCATCCTCGACACCGACCTGGCGAGCGTCGCGGAACGCCGGCTCACCGCCGCTGTCGGCGCCCTGGTCGGCACGGAGACGGATCGGCTGGTCGACGCGCTGCGCCCGCTGGTCGGGCTGCCGCACCGCAACCTTCCGGCCGAGGAGACCGAGTCGGCCTGGCGACGGTTCCTGCTGGCACTGGCCGCCCGGCAACCGACCGTGCTGGTCTTCGAGGACCTGCACTGGGCGGACGGCGCGATGCTGCGCTTCGTGGAGTTGCTCAGCGCCACCGCCCGGCAGGTGCCGCTGCTGCTGCTGTGCACCGCCCGCCCGGAGCTGATCAGCCGGGACCAGGGTTGGGCCGGCACCACCTCCGGCGCGCTGACGGTCACCCTGCCGCCGCTGCGCGACAGCGGCGTCGCCACCCTCTACGCCCACATGTTCGGCGGCGTGCCGTTCTCCGCCGACCTGCTCGGCCCGCTGGTCGAGGTCGCCGACGGCAACCCGCTCTACGCCCACGAGTACGTGCGGATGCTGATGGAGCAGGGGGCGCTGCGACGCAACGGACGGGGATGGGCCCTCGACCACGGTGGTGGCCTGCCGATCCCGGACAGCGTGCACGGGGTGATCGCCAACCGGGTCGATCTCTTGGACGCCACCGATCGGGCGGTGCTGCTCGCCGCCGCGGTGGTCGGGGTGCAGTTCTGGCCGGGGGCGGTGGCCGCCGCACTGGGCCAGTCGGTGGAGCTGGTCGACCGGGCGCTGCGCCGGCTGGAGCAGCGCGACTTCGTGCACGAAGAGGCAAGTTCGGCAATGGCCCAACAGCCGGAGTTCCGGTTCCGGCACATCCTGGTGCGCGACGTGTGCTACCAGCGGCTGCCGCGCAGCGAACGGGTGGCCCGGCACGCCCGGACCGCAGACTGGCTGGACACCCTCGCCGGCGACCGGGACACCGACCTGGCCGAGGTGCTGGCCCACCATCGGTGGGCGGCCCATGAGATCGCCGACACGCTGGGCCTGGACATCCGCGGCTATGCCGACGACGTACGCGACGCCCTGCACCGGGCGGCGCGCCGCGCGTACGGCCTGCATGCCCTGGACGTGGCCGCCGGCCACGTCGAACGGGCCCTGGGTGTGGTGGACCACGGCGGCGCCAGTGGGCGGGCGCAGCGGCTGCAACTGGAACTGCTCGACGAGGAGATCGCGTTCCTGCGCAACGGCCCGGCGTTCCTCGCCGCCGACGGCGAGGAGAAGCTGCGTACGCTGGCCGATCAGCTCACCGCGATCGGTGACCAGGGCTGCGCGGCCCGCGCCTGGACGCTGCTCGGGCGGGCCGCGTGGCTACGGACCGACCGGGACGCGGCGCTGCGCTGCCTCGACCGGGCGGTGGAGCTGTTCGACGACCTGCCCGACAGCGACCAGAAGGCCGACGCGTACGCCGAACTCGGCCGGCTGCACATGCTCAACCTGGAGCGGGATCCGGCGATCTCCGCAGCCGGCGCCGCGGCTGACATCGCCGAACGTCTCGGTCTCGCCGAAATGTCGATCAACGCGCGGATCACCGTCGCGATGGCCCGCTACCAGTCCGGTGAACGCTGCGGCCTCGACGAGCTGCGCGCCGCCACCGACATGTGCCGGGAGCAGCAACTGCTGGCGCTGCCCCGGGCCCTGCAGAACCTCTCGTACGCGTTGTGCGAGGAGGGCGACTGGTCCGGCGCTCAACAGCTGATGGCCGGCGCCGCCTCCGGATCCGGGCTGAGCACCGGCTACTCGGGTGAGGCGATGCGGGCCTACTTCGCCGGGGACTTCGCCGCGTTCCTCGCCGCCGCCGACGTCTTCGTGGAGACGCCCAGCGGCCGGTGGGACATCCAGGTACGCGGTCTGCGGTCCTGTCTGCGGGTGCTGTGCGGCGAACCGGTGCCGGTGGCCGGGGCCGGTGGCAACGACGACATCGCCGACGCGGTACAGACCGCCCGGGACAGCGGGTTCCGCCGGCCGTACTGGAACAGTCTCGGGCTGGGAGCACTGTGCCGGGCGCTGCAGGGTCGTACCACCGAGGCCGCGGCGCTGCTCGACGAGTTGGACGGGTCCTGGTCCAACGTGACCGCGTTGGCCAGCGGCGAGTGGATCGCCGCCGCCGCGTTCGCCGCCGCGATCAGTGGACGGGACACCGCGGTGCGGGTGCGTTCGATGCTCGACCGGCTCCGGTACCGCACCCCGTGGGCCGAGGCCGCGCTGCACACCGTCAGTGGTGCGGTCGCTTCCGCCGACGCCGACCACCGGCGGGCCGCCGAGTTGCACGGTGCGGCCGCCGCCGGCTTCGGCGAGATCGACGCCACCACCGACCGGATGATCGCGCTGGCGTTGGCGGTGCGTTCCTGGCGGCAGGCCGGTGACCGGGACGCCGGGGCGGCGACCCTCGCCGAGGTGCAGGGGTTCGCGTTGCGCAACAAGGCACCTCGGCTGCTGAGCCTGGGCTTGCGAGACGCCAGCGGGTACGGCTGGTCGCCCACCCTGGCTTCGTGACGGTGGGTGGTCAGCCTCCGGCCCGTCCGCGCCGCCGGGCGACCCGACTGGCGGAGCCGAGTCCTCAGCGCGGGCACGGCGCGCCACAACGCACTCCCGCAACCCCCTCCCGGCGTGTCACGATTCAGGGACACGGCACGCCCGACCGGGGCACGCCGGTAGGGACAGGGCGCGACGGCGGCCGGTGAGGAGCGGATTCGGTGTCTGCGGGTGGCGCACGCCGGGGGCGGCGGGACAACGGCCTCGACGCATCCGAGTACGCGGTTGCCGGCGACGTCGATCCGCGGGTCGGTGAGCATCTGCTCGACGTTCTCGCCGCCGGTGGGATCGCCGCCTACCTGCAGCCGTCCTCGGACGTCAATCCGGTGACCCGCACCACGACGGTGCCGGCCCGGCCGGTCGACCGGCTCTTCGTCGACCGAGTGCACCTGGACACCGCCCGCGGCTATCTGGTGCAGCTCGGGGAGGACAGCCCGACGGTGCCGGGCAAGCGGGCCGGCAACGGGCCCGGCGACGCACCCGACTACGATTCCGGCCCGCCGGCAGGTCGGGGTCCGGTGCCGGACGCCGACGCGGTCTGGGCCGGAATCATCGCCAGCTACCACGCGCCGGCCCTGACCGACCCGACCGCCGCGCCCTGGCCGGCGGCCGAGGACCTGCCGGCCGTGGATCCGGGGCGCGACGGCACCGGTGACGCCGCGACCCGGGCCGGGCAGGCCGGCACTGGTGCGGCGACCACCGACGACCCCGGCGGCGAGATCGCGGAACGCGACAGCACGGATCGGCCGGCCGGGCCCGAGCCGACGCCGTCGGGCACCAACCCGCCCGATCCGCTGCCGTGGGCCGTGGGGTTCACCAACATCTCGGTGGGACGACACGGCGACGAGCCGTCGCTGCTGGAAGGGTTGGACACCTTCGGCTCACAGTTGCCCGACGAGCCCGAAGAGGGCTACACGCCACCGCCACCGCCACCACTGCCGCAGGTCTCGCCCGCTGCGGTCCTCGGGGTACTGGCGATCATCGCCGGCTTCATCCTGTTCGTCTTCCCGACGGTTCTTCCGGTGGATCGAGGGCTGGCCATCCTGCTCGGTTTCGCCGGCGTCGTCGGTGGCTTCGTCACGCTGATCTGGCGACTACGGCCGGACCACGACGAGGATGAGGGCCACGACGACGGCGCTGTCGTCTGAACTGACCAGCGGATGGCGAAAAAATAGATTCATTGACGACTGTGGTCACTGTGTAACACTCGCGTAACTTGGTCTCAGTAGGAATAATTCCGGTAGTCAATCCCTCACGAGTTCGTGATCACTCGCCATGCGCGGCAGCCGCCGCAGCGAAACGAGGTCCCCTCATGCGTCAGAGTTCCCTCGTCGTAGTGGCCAACCGGCTTCCGGTTGACGACACGGTCGCGCCCGACGGGGCGTGCGAATGGCGTCGAAGCCCCGGCGGCCTGGTCAGCGCCCTCCATCCGATCCTGCAGCACACCCCTGCCACGTGGGTCGGGTGGGCCGGTGGCACCGGCCCCGCGCCGAGCCTGCCGGACATCGACGGTGTCCGCATGCACACCGTCGCTCTGTCCCAGGAGGACATCCGCGACCACTACGAGGGGTTCGCCAACGCGACGCTCTGGCCGCTGTACCACGACTCCGTCGAGCAGCCCGCGTACCACCGCAGCTGGTGGGAGGCGTACCAGCGGGTCAATCAACGGTTCGCCGAGGCGGCGGCGGCCGCCGCCGAGCCGGGTGCGCTGGTCTGGGTTCAGGACTATCACCTGCAACTGGTGCCCGGCATGCTGCGGGCGTTGCGCCCCGACCTGCTGATCGGCTTCTTCCTGCACGTGCCGTTCCCGCCGCCGGAGTTGTTCATGCAGTTGCCCCGCCGGGCCGAGCTGATGCTGGGCATGCTCGGCGCGGACCTGGTGGGCTTCCAACGGGCCCAGGCCGCGCACAACTTCGCCCAGCTGGCCACGAAGGTGCTCAAGGTGCCGGCCACCGACCGGCGGATCGCCATCGACGACCGGGTGGTGCGCATCGGTGCCTTCCCGGTCTCCATCAACATGTCTGAGATGGAATCACTCGCTGCCCGGCCCGACGTGGCGGAGCGGGCCCGCCAGCTGCGGTCCGACCTGGGCGACCCGCAGCACGTGATTCTCAGCGTGGACCGGATGGACTACACCAAGGGCATCGAGCAGCGACTCAAGGCGTACAGCGAACTGATCGCCGACGGCCACATCAAGGTGCGCGACATGGTGATGGTCCAGGTGGCGGTACCCAGCCGGGAGCGGGTCGAGCAGTACCGGATCCTGCGCGACCGGGTCGAGCGGGAGGTCGGTCGGATCAACGGCGAGTTCGGCCGGGTCGGTGAGCCGGCGATCCACTATCTCAACCAGTCGTTCAGCCGGGCCGATCTCGCCGCGCTGTACCGGGTCGCCGACATCATGGCGGTGACCCCGTTGCGCGACGGCATGAACCTGGTCGCCAAGGAGTACGTCGCGGCCCGGGTGGAGAACGACGGTGCCCTGCTGCTCAGTGAGTTCGCTGGCGCGGCCGCCGAGTTCCAGCAGGCGTACCTGGTCAACCCGCACGACCTCGACGGTCTCAAGTTGACGCTCATGCACGCGTTGGAGGCGTCTCCCACCGACATCGCCGACCGGATGCGGTCGATGCGTGACCACCTGCGCATCCACGACATCCGCGCCTGGGTGCACGGCTATCTGACCGCGCTCGACCGCACCGGCTCACTGGCCGCCCGGCTGACCGTCTGAGTCAGGTGGCTCCGCCGGCGGACCGGGGACCAGCCCCCGGTCCGCTCAGTCGGATCCCTTGTCCAACCAGTCGAGGATCGCGTCGACCGGTTCCGACCATCGGGCGTCGAGCATCAGGTCGTGACCCATCTTGGGAAACAGCAGCGGCGCACCGCCGAAGCGACGGGCGGCCTGGTTCAGCGCCGACACCGGCACCACCTGATCGTCCGGACTGCCCAGCACCAGCACCGGCGGGTCGCCGACAGCTGGTTCGAACCGCTGCCGCGACAGCAGCCGCCACTGCGCGCGGGCCGAGGCCCGACCGAGACGATCGACATAGGAAGCGGCCACCGCGGTGGGCAGCTCCCGGCTGAACAACTGGCCGGCGCGCAGCCGCAGCGCTGCGCCGAACACCGCCGGCAGGGTGCCCATCGGGTTGCGCAGCAACGCCGTGCCGAGCAGCGGCCAGCCGCCGAGTACCGGCGCGGCCAGCACGGCCGCCCGCGCCGGGTAGCGCGCCAACGCGTGCGACACCAACAGCGCGCCGGCGCCGTGGCCCACCAGCACCGCCTGTCGCGGCAGTCCGGCCGCGGCCTGCACGACGTCGTGCACGTACGCCCGGATCGTGGCGTCCGGTGCCGCGGCGCTGGCACCGTGTCCGCGCAGGCTGACCGCGTACGCGGGGAAGCCCCGGTCGGCGGCGCGCTCCAGCCAGTGTTCGGCGAACACCCAGGCACCGTGGCCGAAGCCGGGAACGAACAGCACCGGCGGCTTGCCGTCGTCGTGCAGCACGTCGGCGCGTAGCACTTCGCGGCGTACCGCCGGCACCGGGTCGCTCCACTCCCGGGTGCGGACGATGCGGGTACCTCGCGTGGTCCGGCTCACCGGGTCGCCACCTCCAGACTGTCCATAGCTGACTGAAGTGCGCGCAGGTAGGTGAGCTGGCTGACCTCGAACTGGTGCCGGGGTGAGTCGCTCACCTTGCCGTCGTGCCAGTGCCGGCCGGCCTCGGCCTGGATCCGGGCGGCCAGCGTCGCGGTGGCACCCGGATCCGCCATCCGGGTACGCAGCCAACGGGCCACGATCACGCTCTGCCAGTGGATGAGTGGGAAGATCCCGGAGTCGGGCTGCGGCAGCCCGACCACCGACAGGGTCGGATGCTCCCGGGCGAAGGCGTGCAGGTACAGCTGGGGCCGCCCGTCCGGGCCGGCACCGAGCAGTCGCGGGTCGAGAAAGTCGAATCTCGGCTGGTAGCCGGTGGCGAGCACCACGAGGTCGGGATCGATCTCGCTGCCGTCTGCGAGCTCGACCGCGTGACGCCGGAACCGGGCCACGTCCGGCACCGGCCGGACCGTGCCGTGGCCGACGTGGTACACGAGCTGGCTGTTGACGATCGGATGACTCTCGAAGACCTGGTGATCCGGTGCCCGCATCCCGAACCGGGTCAGGTCGCCCAC
The DNA here is from genome assembly GCF_048060115.1 of Micromonospora sp. LOL_023. Lineage (NCBI taxonomy): Bacteria > Bacillati > Actinomycetota > Actinomycetes > Micromonosporales > Micromonosporaceae > Micromonospora > Micromonospora sp. LOL_023. The sequence goes on along the minus strand of NZ_JBHMIM010000020.1, from coordinate 57,167 downwards.
GGTGAGTCGCAGCATCCGCTGGTAGATCCACCGACGTAGCACCAGCGGCAGCCGCATGGCCAGCAGCCGGGCGTTGACCTGATCGCTGGGTCGACCGAGGACGTACTTGGGGGTGTACCAGTAGCCGCGGCGGGTCGAGTGCCAGCAGTGGGAGGCCTGCTGCCCGGCCTCGACCGCGATGTCACATCCGGTGTTGCCGCCGCCGATCACCAAGACCCGGCGGCCACGGAGCTGGGTGGCGTCGTGGTAGGCCGACGCGTGGACGACCTGTCCGGTGAAGTCGGACAGTCCTTCGTAGTCGGGCTGGTTCGGTGCCCAGTTGTGTCCGTTGGCGATGATCACCGCCGAATAGCGCTGGGTGCGCTCGGCACCGTTTCCGCCGGAGCTGCGGGTGGTCACGTCCCACCGGTCGCCCTCGGCCGGCACGACCCGGACGACCTCGGTGCCGAACCAGATGTGCCGGCGAAGATCGAAATGATCGGCGTACCGTTCCAGATAGCGCAGCAACTGGCTGTGGTGCGGATAGTCCGGCCAGTCGTCCGGCAACGGAAAGTCGGGATACTGGCTGAACGGCTTCGACGAGATCAGGTGGGTGCTGGCGTACACCGGACTGCGGTCGTGCCGCCAGTTCCAGGCACCGCCCACCCCGGTCTCCCGCTCGTAGCAATCGACCCCGAAGCCCTGTTCGCGCAGGTTCTTGACGGTGCACAGCCCGCTGGCCCCGGCACCGATGACGCAGACGTTCTCACTCTGCTCGGTCATCGAGCGTTCGTCTCGCCACTGGGCGGCACCGGTGACGGAACTGTCGTGGTCAGCGGAACGAGGCACCGGCAATCTCCTTCGTACGGCTGCGAAATCGTGCCGGCTAGCCGCCCTGCTTGTCCAGTCCCCGGCCCGAATCCGGCAGTGACCGCCCGAATCCGCCAGTCCCCGGCCGCGCTCAGGCGGTGGCCGGGTGGTGCGCGGGCAGGATCAGATCGGCGACCACCGGCAGGTGGTCGCTTGCCCGTCGCGACACCGCCGTGTCCACCACGGTGTACCCGGCCACCCGCACCCGGGGGTCGGCGAACATGGCGTCGAGGCGTCGACGTGGTCCGGCGCACGGGTACGTGCAGACGTCCCCCAAACCGGCCGTCTGCGCCACGTCGGTCAACCCGGCGGTGACGATCTGCCAGGTCGACGCGGCGTCGCCCGGCGTGGTGACACCGGCGTCGGTCGCCGACGGCGGTGTGTCGTTGACGTCCGCGCCGAGAATCACCGGTTCGTCGACCAGCGCACAGGCCGCACGCAGCAGACGCGCCTGCCCCGGGCGTTCGGCAGGGTCGGTGGACAGGTGCGACCCCGCCACCACGAACCGGGTCGGTCCCAGCGCGCAGCGGGCGAAGACGGCACCGCGCACGTGTCGGCCAGGGGTGAGTGGGAAGCGGACCGACCAGGTGTCGAGCACCCGTACCCGCAGGGTGGTCAACACCAGATTGCCCAACGCCGGCGGGCCGCCCTCGCCCACGACCATGCCGAAGTCGGCGGCCAGGGCCGCGGACTTGGTCCGCCAGCGCCAGCGCCGGGGCGCCTCCTGCAGGATCGCCACGTCCGGCGCGACCGAGCGGACCACGTCGACCAGCGCGGCCCGGTCGTCGCGCTGGCCGTGGATGTTGTACGTGAGCACCCGCAACCGCACGTCGGTCGGTTCGGACGCCGGGGGCGGGTTCACAACCGCCGGGCCAGGTCCGCGGCGCCTACCACGCCGGCGGCGTTGCCCAACTCGGCCGGGCGGACCTGTGCGACCGGAATCCGTACGCGTTGCGCCAGCGCCTCGTGGTACGCCCGGTTGGCGGGTCCCAGCAGCAGGTCCCCCGCCTCGATCACACCGCCGCCGATCACCATCACCTCGGGGTCGAGAATCTGGGCCAGGTCCGCCAGGCCGATGCCGAGCCAGCGGCCGATCTGCGCGAACGCCTCGCAGGAGACCGGGTCACCGGAGCGGGCCGCCGCGGTCACCATCGGACCGGTGATCGCGTCGGCGGCGCCGCCGGCCAGGGTGAGCAGGATGGTGGCCCGGTCGGGTTCCTGGCGTGCCCCGGCGCGGGCGAACCGCACCAGGGCGTTGCCGGAGGCGTACTGCTCGATGCAGCCGTGCCGTCCGCAGCCGCACTGGTGTCCGTCCGGCACGGCGAGGGTGTGGCCGAGTTCAGCGGCGATGCCGTGCGCCCCACGGACCAGCTCGCCGCCGTACACGATGCCGCCACCGATGCCGGTCCCGACGGTGAACATCACCATCGAGTCGGCGGCGTCGCGCCCGGCGCCGTAGCGGAACTCGGCCCAGGCGGCGACGTTCGCGTCGTTCTCCACGGTCACCGGCAGGTTGACCGCCGCACTGACGTAGTCGCGTAGCGGCTCGTTGCGCCAGGCGATGTTCGGAGCGAACAGGACCGTCGAGCGCTGCGCGTCGATCCAGCCGGCGGCACCGATCCCGACCGCGGTGACCGGGTGGGTGGCGGCAAGTTCTAGTACCACCTCGATGATCACGTCCCGGGTCTTGGCCACGTCGTCGGCGGGTGTCTCGTGCCGAGTCTGGGCCAGAACCTCCCCGTCCGGATCGACGACCCCGCCGGCGACCTTGGTGCCACCGATGTCGACTCCGATGGTCAGCGTCACCGCTGCCGCTCCCCTCTGCTGTGCTGTTCGCGCGCGCCGGTGTCCCCACCGGGACCGGTCCGCCGGTCGAGGTGGGGCAGCCGGGCCCGGCCGGACCTGGATCAGGTCGGTCTCTACCCCGGCAGGCCGGGGTCCGGCGGTGTAGCGGGGCCAGTCCGTCGCGGGTCCGGTACGGCGGCGTCCGCGCCCGGTGCCCCCGGGTCGGCCGCCCCGGCGCGGTCGCCGCGGCTCTGGACTGGTGGTGCGCCCGCCCCGGCGACGTCGACGGGGGCGTTCGTCGCGGCTGACCAGACGTCCCGATCATCCGCTGAGCCCGAATCATCCCTGGTCTGGGTGGCCCGGCGCCACACCTCGTCGTCCGAGGTGGTCCGGCCGGACGGGGGATCGTGTTTTCCGGGTGTCGAGTTCCTGGCCTGCTGATCGGGTCCGGAGGGGTCCGGCCCGGCCCGCTCGGGTCCGGAGGGGTCCGGCCCGGTGGGGTCCCTGTCCGGCGCGAGCGCCCGCAGCAGGCTGGTCACGCCGGCGGCGAAGTCGCCAGCACCGGTGGCCAGCCGTTCGGCGAACTCGGGGCTGGGATCACGCATCGCGGTGATCGCCCGGCAGATCGGGCAGACGCAACAGGCGGGTTCCCCGGTGGCCACCGCAGCGGCACCGCCGAACAGGTCCCGGGCCAGCCCGAGACCGGCCGCGCCGTGGCGCTGTCCCTGGGCGGCCAGCCGCGCCATCGCCAGAGCGGTCGCCACCAACCGCTCCGCCTCGACCCGCGCCGAGTGTGCTTCGGATCCCGCCATCTGCGCCCCCTACCCGGTTTCCGCGGTGCCGAGTTGCTCCACCCGGCGCTTGAGCTGCGTCAGGGCGGCATCCATGATCATTTTCTCGGCCTTGCGGCGGAACATCCCGAGCATCCCGACGGAGAGGTCCACCTCCAGCGTGTACGTCACCGTCGTGGTCCCGTCGCCGTTGTCCTCGATGTCGTAGGACCCCACCTGGCGACGCTGCATCCGGGACGGCTCAGCCAGCCGCCACTCGATGCGGGACAGGTCCTCGGCGTACTCGTAGATCAGCGTGTACTCGTCGGCGAGCACCCCCGCGTCGAGCGCGAAGAGGACCTCACGCGCGTAGCCGTCCTCGTATTCCTGGCGCACCTCGACCCGGTCCAGCGCCTCGGTCCACTCCGGGTAACACGCGAAGTCGCAGATAACCGCCGTGACCCGGGACGCGGGCGCGGCGACGACTATCGACTTGGTGGAGGACTCCGCCATGAGGGGCAGGCTACCCGGTACCAGGGCAAGATCAAGCCAGCGCCCGGTAACGGTCGTTGTCGGCCCGGGCGACGGGCTGACCGCGCAGGTCATCGGCCGCCCGGTAGGTTGCGGGTAGCCGGAAGTCCCACCCCCCGGGCACCGGCACAACTCAGCCCGCGAGCGCGAGGGAGTGCAGGTGCGCGAGTTCTCCGTACCACCGGTGGTCACTGTCGGTGACGCGGCCACGCTGACCGATCCCGTCTGGGACAACGCCGAGACGGCTCCGGACGCGGTCCAGTTCACCCGGCCCGGACCGGCCGGTCAGGTGGAGGTCACCTGCCGGCAGTTCCGCGACGAGGTGGTGACCGTGGCCCGGGGCCTGATCGGCGCCGGCGTCGGTGCCGGGGACCGGGTCGCGCTGATGAGCAAGACCCGGTACGAGTGGACCCTGCTGGACTACGCGATCTGGTCGGTCGGCGCCGTCACCGTCCCGATCTACGAGACGTCCAGCGCCGAGCAGGTCGCCTGGATCCTCGCCGACTCCGGCGCGGTCGCCTGCGTGCTCGAGACCAACGCACACGCGATCACCCTGGCGTCGGTACGCGACCAGCTGCCCGCGCTGCGGGAGGTCTGGCAGGTGGATACCGGCGGCGTCGACGAGATCACCGGGCGCGGCGCGACAGTCGACGCGGCGCAGGTCGACCGGCGCCGGCGCGACCTGCGCGCCACGGACACCGCCACGATCATCTACACCAGCGGCACCACCGGGCGACCGAAGGGCTGCGTCCTCACCCACCGCAACATGTACGCGGACATCGCCAACGCCGTACCGGGACTGCCGAACCTGTTCCACGAGGGCGCGTCGACCCTGCTGTTCCTGCCGCTGGCCCACTCGTTCGCCCGGCTGATCCAGATCGGCGCGGTGCACGCCCGGGCCACCATGACGCACGCCGCCGACCCGAAGAACCTGGTCGCCGATCTGGCCCAGACCCGACCGACCTTCGTCCTTTCGGTCCCCCGGGTGTTCGAGAAGGTCTACAACGCGGCCAAACAACGGGCACACCGCGACGGTAAGGGTGCGATCTTCGACCGGGCGGACCGGACCGCGGTCGCGTACAGCGAAGCCCTCGACGCCCCCGGCGGACCGGGACTCGCGCTGCGCGCCCAGCACGCCCTGTTCGACCGGCTGGTCTACCGCAAGCTGCGGGCCGCGCTCGGCGGTCGATGCCGCACCGCGATCTCCGGCGGCGCGCCGCTGGGGGCCAGGCTGGCGCACTTCTTCCGCGGCGTCGGGGTCACCGTCTACGAGGGGTACGGGCTGACTGAGACCTCTCCGGCCGTCTCGGTGAATCTGCAACACGCCATCCGGATCGGCACCGTCGGCCGGCCGCTGCCCGGGGTGAGTGTGCGCATCGCCGACGACGGCGAGGTCCTCGTCTCCGGTGACCTGGTCTTCCAGGGCTACTGGAACAGCCCGCAGCAGACCGCCGAGGTACTCACCGACGACGGCTGGTTCCGCAGCGGGGACCTCGGCCAACTCGACAGCGACGGATTCCTGACCATCACCGGCCGGAAGAAGGATCTGATCGTCACCGCGGGCGGCAAGAACGTCGCGCCGGCGATGCTGGAGGATCGGCTGCGTGCCCACCCGCTGGTCAGCCAGTGCGTGGTGGTCGGCGACCGCCGGCCGTTCATCGCCGCGCTGATCACCATCGACGAAGATGCCTGGCCCGGCTGGCTGGAGCGCAACGGCCACCCGGCCGGGCAGACCGTGGCGCAGCTGTCCGACGAGCCGACGCTGCGGGCCGAGATCCAACTGGCCGTCGACGAGGCCAACCGGGCCGTCTCGTCCGCCGAGTCGATCCGGCAGTTCCGCATCCTGGGCCGGGACTTCACCGAGGCGACCGGCGAGTTGACCCCTTCGCTGAAGGTGAAACGGGCCGTGATCCATGACAATCACGAGGCCGAGATCACCAAGATCTACGGGAGCTGACTACCATCCGTCACGTGTCCGCATCGACATCCGACGTGCCCCGCCCGCAGCCACTCGCGGCGGTGGCCCGTCTGGTCATGCTCGCGCTCGTCGCGGTGCTGACTCTGATCACCACCCGGGACGTGGGCGAGTTGCGCTGGGTGGCGTTGCTGGCGGTCGCCGGCCTTCCCGCGATCCTGGCGCCACGTCATCCGGTCGTCGCGCCGGTCGGCCGGTTCGCCGAGGTGATCATCATCGGGCTGGCGACGAGCGAGGTGGCCGCCGCCGCGAACATCCGCGGCGCGCTCGGCGCCGGTCTGGGCGCGTCGGCGATGCTGCCGTACCTGTCGGTGCCGTTGACCGTGTCGGTACTGCAACGGCGTACCCGTGAGGCGACCGCGCTGCTCGCGGTGGTGACGACCACGCTGGTCGTCGGCGGGCTGTTGACCACGATCAACGGCGAACGGCAGATCACCCAGCTCGGCTACGTCGCCGTCTGCGCGCAGTGGCTGATCCTGGCCAGCCTGGGCATCCTGGCCGCCGGAACCCTGCACCAGGTGATGCAGGCCCGGGGCGACGGCAAGCCGGCCCCGTACGCGGAGGCGACCCGGCTGCTCACCCAGCTGCGCAGCGTCGCCCGCCAGTTGCCCGGTGCCACCCTGGACCCGGGCAGCATCTCGGAGCACCTGATCGAGGAGTTGCGTACGGTGGCCCCGACCGGGCGCACGGCGGTGCTCTCCGGCAGCGGCGGCGGCCGGCTGGTGGTCCTCGCCCAGGCCGGTCTGGAGCGGGTGGACTGGGAGACCACGCTGGACGCCGATTCGGCCATCGCCGACGCGTGGGCCAGCCAGCTGCCCCAGACCGCCGCCCGGTCACAGGCCCGGTCGCACCCCGGCGGCGACGTGTCGGCGCTGGTGGTACCGCTGGTCGCCGGCGTCCGTACGGTCGGCCTGGTGATCCTGGAGACCGACAGCGCCAACGCCTACCCGGCGCCGGTGGTGGCCCGGATCACCGCGTTCACCCGGCCGGCGGCGCTGCGGCTGGAGGCGGCGCTGCTGTTCGACGAGGTCCGGTCGCTGGCCACCAACGAGGAGCGGCAACGACTCGCCCGGGAGATCCACGACGGGGTCGCCCAGGAGCTGGTGATGGTCGGCTACGGCATCGACAACGCCCTGGCCACGCTGCCGGAGGCGGCCAAGGAGACCGCCGAGGATCTGCGTACGCTGCGCGGCGAGGTCACCAGGGTGATCACCGAACTGCGGCTGAGCCTGTTCGAGCTGCGCAGCGAGGTCGACCGGCACGGTGGGCTGGCGGCGGCGATCGCCGAGTACGCGCGCACGGTCGGCTCGTCCGGCCGGCTACGGGTGCACCTGTCGCTGGACGAGTCGGGTGCCCGGCTGCCCGCGGCGACCGAGGCGGAGTTGCTGCGCATCGCCCAGGAGGCGATTACCAATGCGCGCAAGCACGCCGGGGCGGCGAATCTCTGGGTCACCTGTGACATAGACCCTCCCTTCGCGCAAATAGAAGTGTCGGATGACGGTCAGGGGATCGCTGACCAGCGTCCGGACGGTCGCTACGGTCTTGCGATCATGGCGGAGAGAGCGGAACGTATCCGGGGCCGGTTGGAGATCAGGCCACGACACCCGAGCGGAACGACCGTGGCAGTGGTGCTCGGAACCTCGCCCCGGCGCGATAGCGTGCGCGATAGCGTGACAGCATCAGAAGGGGAGTAGCCACAGCATGACCACCAGCCCCACACCGACCACCCGGACCAAGGTCCTGCTTGTCGATGATCACGACCTCATCCGCAAGGGCCTGCGGCACGCATTCGAGCGGGACCGGCAGTTCGAGGTCGTCGGTGAGGCCGCAACAGCGGCAGAGGGCGTACGCCAGGCCGGCGCCCTGCAACCCGATGTCGTGATCATGGATCTGCGGCTGCCCGACGGCAGCGGCCTCGAAGCGACCCGGGCCCTGCGCAAATCGAGTTCCACGATGGGCATCGTGGTGCTCACCATGTACGCCGGAGACGACCAGTTGTTCGGCGCGTTGGAGGCCGGAGCCAGCGCATTCGTGCCGAAGACCGCGCCGGCCGACGAGGTCGTCGCAGCTGCCCGCCACGCCGCCTCCTCCCCGAGCGCATTCACCGCGGCCGACCTGGCCGAGGCGATGAAGCGTCGACTCGCGCCGTCCGGCCCGCAACTGTCGCCGCGCGAGGGCCAGGTGCTTCGCCTGCTCGCCGACGGGATGAGCGTGGCGGGAATCGCCAAGCAACTGTTCGTCAGCGAGTCGACGGCGAAGACCCACATCTCCAAGTTGTACGAGAAGCTCGGCGCGGCGAACCGGGCCCAGGCGTTGATGACCGCACTGCGGTTGGGGCTGTTGGAGGCCCCGGACGCGCCGAAGTTCTGACTCGGTACGTGGTGCCGGCGACGGGTGGGCCGGCCCACGTTCACGGGGCCTTGATCGGCGGTGCGATCGTCGCAGTTCGGGCGGTCTGGATGCCGGGGCACGGAGCGGGCAGAATTGCTACCGCTACCAGCCAGGCACCAAAAGCCGAATTAAGGGACAAAAGGGGCAAGTATGAATCGGCCGCGTTGGGCTCCGGAGAACATCGACGTCGAGCGACCCAGCGTCGCCCGCATGTACGACTACTACCTCGGCGGTTCCCACAACTTCGCCGTGGACCGGGCTGCCGCCCAGGCGATGATCGCCGCCGTTCCGGAAGCGCCATTGATGGCGCAGGCCAACCGGGCCTTCCTTCGCCGGGCCGTGCAATTTCTGGTCGACTCGGGTGTCCGGCAGTTCCTCGACATCGGCTCGGGGATTCCGACCGTCGGCAATGTGCACGAGATCGCGCAGCGGCTGGCACCGGAATCGAGGGTCGCCTACGTCGACCTCGACCCGGTCGCCGTCGCGCACAGCCGGGAGATCCTCGCCGGCAACGACCGGACCACCATCCTGCACGAGGACCTGCGCAACCCGGAACGGATCCTGCACGATCCAAGGGTGCGCGCGTTGCTCGACTTCGACCAGCCGATCGCGGTGATGGCCGTCGCCGTCCTGCACTTCGTGCCCGACTCCGACGACCCCGCCGGCATCCTCGCCACCCTGCGCGAGGCGGTCGCGCCCGGCAGCTATCTGGTCCTGTCCCAGGCCAGCGACGACGGCCGCAGTGACGAGGAGCGACACGAGGCCGACGAGATCTACCAACGCACCGACAGCCCGCTCAGCGTCCGTTCCAGGGCAGCACTGACCAGCCTGTTCGCCGGCTTCCAGCTGGTCGACCCGGGCGTCGTGTGGGTCCCCCAGTGGCGCCCGGAGACCCCCGAAGCGGCCGACGACGCGGAACGGGCCGTCTTCATGGGCGGAGTGGGCCGGCTCGGTGACTGAGCAGTCCGATCCCACCGAGGACCCCCCGGCGGCCCACAGTGGCCGGCCCGGCCGGCTGCCGGGCGTCGACGCGGTCGCAAGGGCCTGGGCCAAGGCGGTCACCGGGACCAGCTACCTGCCGATGACCCACGCCCAGCTGGAGGAGTTCCTCGCGGGGCTGACCGTGCGACTGGCGACCGCGCTACGCGCCGAGCCTTTCGGAGTCCGGGTCGGCCACCAGATCGGCGCGGAGCTGGTCGCCGCCCACATCGCCTCGGCGGAGGCCCTCGGCCGCACCGTCGAGGTGCTCGACCTGCGGCTGCCGCGCGACCTGGACATCGGCGACCCCGACACCCCCGATCGGATGGCACGGCTGCTCGGCGGGATCGCGACCGGCTACACCCGCGCCCTGCGCGACCGCACCCTCGACGAGCAGGAGACCATCCGCCGGGCCGCTCTGGTCGCCCGGGAGCAGGCCGAGATCGCGCTACGCGAGAGCGAGGCACGGTACCGGCACCGCGCCGCCCACGACCCGCTGACCGACCTGCCCAACCGTAGTCTGTTCACCCAACGGCTGGACGCGGTCTTCGCCGCCGATGACCCGGCACACCGCCGGCTCGGTGTCTGCTTCGTCGACCTCGACGGGTTCAAGGTGGTCAACGACACGCTCGGGCACCATATCGGTGACCTGCTGCTGGTGTCGGTCGCCGAACGGCTGCGCCGTGGAGCCGGCGAGCATCTGGTCGCCCGCCTCGGCGGCGACGAGTTCGTGATCCTGGTGGCCGACACCACCTGCACCGACGACGTCCTCAAAGTCGCCGACGCGGCGCTCGCCGCGATCAACGAACCGGCGATCATCGACGGCCACGAGCTCACCGTCACCGCCAGCATCGGCATCGTGGAACGGCTGGTGGCCGGCACGACGCCGAGCGATGTCATGCGCGCGGCGGACGTGACCCTGCACTGGGCGAAATCGGCGGGCAAGGGCCGGTGGGCATTGTTCGACCCGGTACGCAACGAACAACTGCTCGCCCGGTACGCGCTGTCCGCTGCGATGCCGGCCGCGCTCGACCGGGGCGAGTTCTTCCTCGACTACCAGCCGTTGGTCTCGCTGGCCGGCGGCGCACTGCTCGGGGTCGAAGCCCTCGTCCGCTGGCGGCACCCGACGCTGGGGGTACTCGGACCCGACCGGTTCATCTCGCTGGCAGAGGACTCCGGTCTGATCATCCGACTCGGCTCGTGGGTGCTGGCCGAGGCCTGCCGGGAAGCCCGCCGCTGGTTGGACCGAAGCCCGAACGCGCCCTTTGTCAGCGTCAACCTGGCGGTCCGACAGGTCAACGACTCCGGCCTGGTGCAGTACGTCAACGAGGTGCTCGCCGACACCCGGCTACCAGCGGCCCGGCTGCAACTGGAGATCACCGAAAGCACCCTGATGAGCACCGCCGACGGCCCGGTGCGGACCCTGCGCGAGCTCGCCGATCTCGGGGTACGCATCGCGATCGACGACTTCGGCACCGGCTACTCCAACCTGTCCTACCTGCGTTCCCTGCCGGTGCAGGAGCTGAAGCTGGCCGGCAAGTTCGTCGAAGGGCTACGCACGCCGGCGAGCACCAACGGCACCGACGAGAGCATCCTGCTCACCCTGGTCAACCTGGCACACACACTACGGCTGACCGTCACCGCCGAAGGTGTGGAGACCGCCGGACAGGCGGAGCGGCTACGCGCGATCGGCTGCGACGCCGCCCAGGGCTGGCACTTCGGCCGCCCCGGCCCGGCCACGGGCATCACCGACCGGCTTGGCTGACCACCGACCCCGGTCGGCGGTCGGCGGTCGGCCGGTGAACAGTCCAGCCACTCAGCCCGCGAGCAGCGAGGCCATTCGCTGAGCCTGGGTGTCCCACCGCCACTCGCTCTGGGCCCAGGCCCGGCCGGCGGCTCCCATCCGCCGGGCGAGCTCCCGGTCGGTCAACAGCTCGACCAGCCGGTCGGCGAGCTGCTGCGGGTCGCGTCCGTCGACCACGTACCCGGTCTCGCCGTCGCGGACCGCGTCCGGTGCCCCACCGGAGTCGCCGGCCACCACCGGCCGCCCGGTGGCCGAGCCTTCCAGGTAGACGATGCCGAGCCCTTCGACGTCGAGACCACCGCGCCGGGTGCGGCACGGCATGGCGTACACGTCGCCGGCGGCGTAGTGCGCGGGCAACTCCGCCCACTCGACGGCACCAGTGAAGATCACGTCGTCGGCCACCCCGGCCCGCTGGGCGAGCCGACCCAACTGGTCGCGGTACGGGCCGCCGCCAACGACGAGCAGCGCCGCGCCCGGCACCCGTCGGCGCACCTGCGACCACACCCGGATCAGGGTGTCCTGACCCTTGCGGGGCACCAGCCGGGACACGCAGACGACCACGGGGCGATCCGACAACCCATGACGCCGCCGCACCTCGCTGCCGTCGACCCCTGGGTGATAGGCGTCGGTGTCGACGCCGGGGGCGAGCCGGCGCAACTGGGTAAGGCCGTGCACCGCCCGGTCCAGCCGCACCCGGGTGTACTCCCCCAGGTAGGTGACCACGTCGGCGGACCGGGCGATCCGCCGCAGCAGCGACCTGGCCCCGGGCAGCGCCGCCCACCCGACCTCGTGCCCGTGGGTCTGGGCCACCACCCGGGTGATCCCGGCCCGGCGACGCAGACCGGCACCGAGCAGCCCGAGTGGGGCCGCCGCGCCGAACCAGACGGTGTCGCAGCCCCGGGCGCGGGCCAGCGCGGCGGTCTCCCTGGCCACCGCCGCCGTGGGCAGCAGCATGCCCGTCGGGTCACGGATCACCTCGAACGGCTGCTCGGCGTCGAAACGGGCCGCGCCGTCGAAACTGGAGGCATAGACGACGATGCTCTGCTCCGGTTGGCGTACCGCCAGATTGTGGACGAACGCCTGGATACCGCCGGGGCGGGGCGGGAAGTCGTTGGTGACCAGCAGGGTGCGGTTCATCGCCCGCCTCGACCGGCGGTGTGCGCCCGGGCCGCCGCGATCCGCTCCACCGTCGACGGGTGGGTGGCCGAGTAGAGATACTCCCAACGCGGCGGATCCGGATCGGCCAGGTTGACCGCCGACAACCTGCGGTGCACCGCCTCGTAGGCCGCCGGGTCGCCGTGCAGTGCCAACGCGTGGGCGTCGGCGCGCTGCTCGATGCGCCGCGACACCAGGGCCTGCACCGGGGTCGCCAGCAACCCGACGACGGTGACGACCGCGAGCAGCAGGGCCACCGCGCGCGGCTCGGCGATACCGGCTGCGCCGGCGGCCCGCACCAGCGGGCCCACCCCACCGAGCAGGTAGAGCCCGATCACCGCCGTGGCGGCGCCGAGCGCGCCGAGCACGGTGCCGGTGAGCACGTCCCGGTCCTTGGCGTGTCCCAGCTCGTGGGCGACGACGGCGGCCACCTCGACCGGCGGCGCCTCGCGCAGCAGGGTGTCGTAGACGACGATCCGCCGGGTCGGCCCGAACCCGGACACATAGGCATTGACCGCCGTGGTCCGGCGGGACGCGTCGGCGACCAGCACGTCACGCACCGGCACGCCGTCGCGGTCGGCCAGCGCCATCAGCTCGCTGCGCAACGGGCCGGCCGGCATCGGGGTGAACTTGTTGAACACCGGCTCGACCAGCACCGGCAGGATGAACGACAGCAGCACCACCAGGGTCGCGGCGCCGGCCGCACCCACCGCCCACCACCAGCGGGGCACGAGTCTGGTCGTCGTGTAGAAACCCAGCAGCGCCACCGCGGCGATCACCGCGCCGACCGCGTACGACTTGGCCAGATCGGCGGCCCAGCCGCCCCAGCCCTGGGTCGCCAGCCCGTACTCGGTGAGCACGCGGTGACGCCAGGCCGCGAACGGCAACGTCAACAGGTCGGCGAGCAGCACCACCAGCAGACCGCCGAGCAGCGCCTGAGCCACCCAGTGGCCGCCGAACGGCCGGCCGGCGAGCTCGACGAGCCGGGCGCCGACCGGGGTGAGCCCGAGCAGCAGCGCCACCACCAGCCCGGTCAGCAGGGCCGCGTACCGGCCGGGTCGCAGTGCGGCGCGCAGGGCACGACCACGCTCCACCTGCTCGACGGGCAGGTCCCGCAACGCGGCCAGTTGCTCGGCCCGGGGCACCGGCGGTGACCGCCACGGCACCAGCACCGCCGCCGCCACGGCGATCGCTGCCAGCAGGACCACGAACGTCAGCAGCGCCCAGGCGCGAGGGGACATTCTCGATAACCTCCTGCCAGCGGCCTGACGGTCATCCTAGAGTGCCGGCGGACCGCCGGAACGGCGCTCAGGCGACGCGTCTTCGCGCCCGCGGCCGCCGCTGGCCGCGGACGCGGGCGGAGACCGGTGGCGCGGTCAGGACCTCGACGTCGAAACCGGCACGGGCCAGCACCTCGATCGCGTGGCGCTCGCCCGCGTCGAGTGCGCCGATCTCGTCGGGAGTGTCGAGCAGGGCGCTGACGAGGCAGCCTCCGCAGGCTGGTCCGCGGGTCACGGCGCAGCTGTCACAGTCGATGATCATCGCTGGGCTCCTCACGGTCGGCGACGACGTAGGGCGGCGGCGGCCGGCCCCCGTGCCACCGACCGCTGTCGCCGTGACCAGCGCCGGCGACCCGACCACCGCCTGTGACATCGACGGTAGGCATCGGGTACGACATTGTCCGTCCCGCCGATTGTCGGTGGGTCGCCCTACCGTGTGCCACGGCCCCGGATCCGGCGGCCGATCGGCCTGCCGGCGTCGCCGGTCGACACGAGGAGACCATCTTGACGGGCAGCACGCTCACCGGTGAACGCACCGACCTGCTCACCACACTGCGGCTGCATCGGGGCTTCCTGCGGTTCACCGCCGAAGGCCTCGACGACGAGCCGGCCCGGACCCGCAGCACGGTCAGCGTGCTGACCATCGGCGGGTTGATCAAGCATGTTGCGACCACGGAGGAACGGTGGATGCGGTTCGCGGTCGGCGGTGCGGCGGAGATGGAGCGCGAGCCGGTCGACTGGCTCGACCAGCACCGGATGCGGCCTGACGAGACGCTCACCGGGCTGCTCGATCGGTACGCCGCCGTCGCCACGCACACCGACCAGCTGATCACCGACCTGCCCGACTTGGACACGGCTCACCCCCTGCCGGAGGCACCCTGGTTCGAGCCTGGGGCGAGTTGGTCGGTGCGGCGGGTGGTGCTGCACCTGATTGCGGAGACCGCTCAGCACGCCGGACACGCCGACATCATCCGCGAGTCCATCGACGGGCAGCAGACCATGGGCTGACGGGGTGGCCGGCTCAGGATCGGGCCAGTCGGCGCAGCAGGGAGTCGGCGCCCATCGGGTAGGCGCCGTGCCGGCGGACCCCGTCGGCCACCTCCCGGTCTGAGGAGACCACCACGATCGCCCGCCCCGACGGCTCGGCGCGCACCAACCGTCGGATCAGCTCGTCCGCCGTCTCGCCCTTGCGGGAAAACAGCACCCGCACCCCACGGGGCGCTGGGGGCAGGCCGTGCATCCGCTCCGCGCCGTCGAAGACCACGGTCACCTCGTCGCCGGTCTGCGCGGCGATCCCGCCGAGCCCGGTGATCAGACGCTTGCGCTGCTGCTCCAGCGGTACCTCACCGAAGCCGCGCTTGGTCACGTTGTAGCCGTCGACGATCAGATGGGCCCGGGGCAGGGCCAGCAGGTCGTCGAGCCGGGCCGGGTCGTCGGTGTCCCGGGCGCGGGTCGACGTCGCGGCCGCCGGTCGGTCGGTGAAGCTGTCGGCGACGAAGTCGGCCGGCAGCTTGTCGGCCGGGTCGAGGGCCAGCTCCCGGCGCAGCCCCTGGGCGGCCTGTCCGATGGTCTCCAGCAGCAGCCACAGCCGTGCGTCGTCGACCGCTCGGGCCTCCTTCGCGGACTGGCGGGCCGAGCCGGCGGACAGCTCCGCGTCGGCGAGCTTGGCCCGGAGCCGGCGCAGTTCGGCGTCGTGATCGGCGGCGGCGCGTGCCGCTCGGCCGCGTTCGGTGGCCAGTAGTTCGTTGGCGCGGCGCTGCTGTGTCTGCGCCTCCCGTAACGAACGGGCCAGTAGCCGGGACTCCTCGCGCAGCTGGCCGAGTTCCTCGCGGACCCGGGCCAGTTCGTCCCGGAGCTTGTCCACCTCGACCCGGGCGACCGTCCGGTCGTGTTCGGCCCGGTTGGCGCGAGCCTCGGCGTCGTTGATCAGCGCGGCGACGGCGGCGCTGTCCGCCTCGGCCCGCACGGCCGCCCCGGCGGCGGCGACGAGGTCACGCCAGCCGACCGGGCGCATCAGGTACGCCAGGGCGGCGACCTCCACCGGGTCCGCCGCGCCCGGGGTGACACCTGAGGCGACCGCCTCACCCAACTCCCCCGCCTCGTCCATGGCGCGGGCGGCCACCCGCTGGCGGAACAACGGGTCGTTGGTGAGCTGGGCCGCGATGGGAGCGGCGCCGTAGCGGGCCCGCCGGTTGGGCGCGAACTTGGCGACCTTGCGCAGCGGTGCCGGCAGCTCGTCGACCGGAACCTCCGGCAACGCGCCCGCAGCGAGCACCACGATGCGCGAGCGCACCGCCTCGGGCAGCACCGGCTCGGGCAGCACCGGCTCAGGCAGCACCGGCTCAGGGGACGTCTCGGGGGACGTCTCGGCCGCTGCGCCGAGGTCCGGACCGGTCGACGGCATGGTGCTGGCGGGCGGGATATGGGCGCCGGTCGTCGGCGCCGCCCCCTCGGGACGAGCGTCGGTCGGATCCGGTGCGGCCATGCACCCCAGTCTCCCACCGGTGGGCCGCCGCGTGCCCGACAGGAAGAATGATCCCTCTGGGTCGATCGGATCGTTACCGATGGTACGGGTGGGGCGGCTGTGTCGTACCCGTGTCCTACGGTGGCTGTCGTGTCGATACCGGATCCCGCCCCCCATTCGGGGTACACCCAGGGCACTATCGACACACTGTTCACAGACGGGCACTCTGCGTCACTACACGACACCACTTTCGTCGTGCTCGACCTGGAAACCACCGGTGGCGCCCCCGACGGTGGCGGGATCACCGAGATAGGCGCGGTCAAGGTACGTGGCGGTGACGAGCTGGGGGTCTTCGCCACGCTGGTCAACCCCGGGCAGCCGATCCCGCCGTTCATCACCGTGCTCACCGGGATCACCCAGGCCATGCTCGTGCCCGCGCCGCCGATCGAGCAGGTGCTGCCCAGCCTGCTCGAGTTCCTCTCCGACGCGGTGCTGGTCGCCCACAACGCGCCGTACGACGTCGGGTTCCTCAAGGCGGCCTGCGCCCGACACGGCTACCGGTGGCCGGCACCGACGGTGCTGGACACCGCCGCGCTCGCCAGACGGGTACTGGTCCGCGACGAGGTGCCCAACCGCAAGCTCGGCACGCTCGCGGCCTTCTTCCGCACCCCGCGGCAGCCGACCCACCGGGCGCTCGCCGACGCCCAGGCGACCGTCGACGTGCTGCACGGGCTGATCGCCCGGCTCGGCGGCTTCCAGGTGTCCACCATCGGTGACGCGATCGAGTTCAGCCGGGCGGTCAGCGCCGTTCAGCGACGCAAACGGCACCTGGCCGACGGGCTGCCCCGCACTCCTGGCGTCTACATCTTCCGGGCCGCCGACGACCGGCCGCTCTACGTCGGCACCTCGGGTGACATCGCCACCAGGGTGCGCAGCTACTTCACCGCCGCCGAGCGCCGGGCCCGGATGTCCGAGATGCTGGCCGCCGCCACTCGGGTGGAGGCGGTCGAATGCGCGCACCGGCTCGAGGCCCAGGTGCGTGAGCTGCGGCTGATCGCGGCGCACGCACCGCCGTACAACCGGCAGTCGAAGTTCCCCGAGCGGATGGTCTGGCTGAAGGTCACCGATGAGGCGTATCCCCGGCTGTCCACCGTCCGGGCGGTCTCGCCGGCCGACGAGACAGTACTGGGTCCGTTCCCGTCGCGGCGGGCCGCGGAGCTGGCCGCCGCCGGGATCCACGACGCACTGCAGCTACGGCAGTGCACCCACCGACTGTCCACCAGAACCCGCACGCCGGCGTGTGCCCTCGCCGAGCTGGGTCGCTGCCCGGCACCCTGCGAACACCGGATAAGCCCGGCCGAGTACGCGGAGCTCGCCGTCGATCCGATCCGGGCCGCCATCGGCGACGACCCGCAGACACTGGTCGACACGTTGCTCACCCGGATCGACACCCTCGCCGCCGGCCAACGCTACGAGGAGGCGGCGACGGTCCGGGGGCGGCTCGCCGCCCTCCTGCGGGTCATCCTGCGGATGCAGCGGCTGTCCGCGCTGGCCCGGATCGCCGAACTGGTGGCCGCCCGCCGTGCCGAGCACGGTGGATGGGAGCTGGCCGTCGTCCGGCACGGCCGGCTGGCCGCCGCCGGCGTGTCGCCGCCACGGCAACATCCACGCGGCACGATCGACCTGCTCCGCGCCACTGCGGAGACCGTCCCGGCGGGACACGGGCCGGTGCCACGGGCCAGCGCGGCGGAGTCCGAGCGCATCCTGTCCTGGTTGGAACCACCGGAAACCCGGCTGGTGAGCGTCACCGACGACTGGGTGTCACCGGCGCGCGGTGCCGGCCGATTCCATCAGCTGCTGGTCAGAGCCGAGGAGGCCGCCCGGGTGACGGGTGCCGGTGACCTACCGGCACCAAGACTCGACCGATCGCACAGCCGCAACTAGCCGATCGTACGACGCCCGCTCGCTTAGGCTGTTAGAGAAGTGCAGTCCTGTCAGCCAACGCCCGATTCGTGGCGTGCGTCCAGGCCGGTACCCGGCTGGACGATGGGTGAGGAGGTGTCTCCGCGTGGACGTCGACGCCGGTCCCGGCGCCGCAATCAGACGTTTCCTGCCCACCGCGACACCGCTGTCCGCGCGGCTACGCGCCTGGCTGTCCTGGTCCCCCGGATCTCCTGACCCGGTCGCGGAGCTGATCCGGGTCCACCGGTCGGTCCACCCGACCGCCGACCCGGGTGTGCTGCGTCGTGGCTACCAGAAAGCCGACAGCATGCACGCCGGGCAGTACCGCAAGAGCGGCGAGCCCTACATCACCCATCCGCTGGCGGTCGCCGAGATCTGCGCCGGACTCGGCATGGACACCACCACCCTGGTCGCCGCACTGCTGCACGACACCGTCGAGGACACCACGTACGACCTGCCCTCCCTGGCTGCGGACTTCGGTGACGAGGTGGCCCACCTGGTCGACGGGGTGACCAAGTTCGACAAGGCGTTCTACGGCAAGGCCGCCGAGGCCGAGACCATCCGCAAGATGATCATCGCGGCGGCCAAGGACGTCCGGGTGCTGGTCATCAAGCTCGCCGACCGGCTGCACAACATGCGGACCCTCGGGGTACGTTCCCCTGCGTCGCGGGCCCGCATCGCCAGGGCCACCCTGGACGTGCTGGTGCCGCTCTGTGACCGACTCGGCATCCAGAAGCTCAAGCGTGAGCTCGACGACATCGTCCTGTTCCACCTGGAGCCGGATGCCTACCAGCGGATCGAGGAGCACCTGGCGAGCCGATCGGAGCGGGCACCGTATCTCGAACGGGTCTGCGCCCAGGCCGAGGTGGCGTTGCGGCGGGAAAGAGTCACCGCCAAGGTCGCACCCCGGCCGCGACACCGCTACTCGATCTGGAAGGACACCGTCGCCGGTGGCCACCAGATGCCGGTCGACCTGCCTCGGATCGAGATCGTGGTGGCCGGCCCGGGCACCGACTGCTACGCCGCACTCGGCGCCATCCACTGCAGTTGGCGCCCGGTGCCCGGCCGGTTCAAGGACTTCATCGCCGCGCCGAAGAACAACCTCTACCGGTCCCTGCACACCACCGTCATGGGCCCGGACGACTCTCCGGTGGAGGTGCTGATCCGGACCGAGGCGATGCACCGGTCCGCCGAGTTCGGCGTCGCCGCGCCGTACCACTTCCCGACGGCGCAGCGGGCCAGTGCCGTGAGCCGGTCCGAGGAACTGGGCTGGCTGCGCCGAGCTCTCGACTGGTCACAGGCGACCATCGACGCCGACCAGTTCGTGCACTCGCTGCGCTGCGACCTGGTGGACGCGCAGATCCAGGTGTTCGCCGAGGGCCGGCAGATCGTGCTGCCCGCCGGGTCGACCCCGGTGGATCTCGCGTACGAACTTGACCCGCACAAGGGCTCGCGGTGTCTCGCCGTACGGATCAACGGCCGGCTGGCGCCGCTCGCCTCCGAGCTGTCCGACGGCGACGTGGTGGAGATCTTCACCGAGAGCGAGGACCAGCCCGCCGGGGCCGTGCCCTCACCAGCTGGTCCGCGCAAGGAGTGGCTCGGGTTCGTCAAGTCACCGCGGGCGCAGATGCAGATCAACCGCTGGTTCGCCGAGCACTCCGAGCCGGGCATCAGCATCAACGACAAGGTCCGGCTGGGACGCGCCACGGTCAGCCTGATCCTGCGCAAACATGATCGGGCGCTGTCCAACGACAAGCCGCTGCGCCGGCTCGCCGAAGCCCTGAACTACCCCGACCTGGAGACCCTGCTAGTCGCCGTGGTTGATCGGACGATCGAGCCCGAGGCAGTGGTCGACCAGCTCATCGCCATCGTCGACCAACGCGGTGGGCTGCCTCCGGCGGAGCAGTCCGGTTACCTCTAGCCTGGACCGTATGATCACCCGCCGATCCCCCGCACGCGCACTGCTGTACGGCGTGTTCTACCGGCTGCCGCACCCGTTGCGTCGCAGGCTGGTCCGGATGGCGGTGCACAAGTACATCGTCGGCGCCGTCACCCTGGTGACCGACTCCGAGGCCGACCCGGCCGGGCCCGGCCGGCTGCTGCTGCTGCGGCAACCGCCCGGCCGCAGCTGGACCCTGCCCGCCGGGCTGTTGCGTCGTGGCGAGGCACCCGTGGTGGGGGCGGCCCGGGAGTTGGCCGAGGAGACCGGCATCCACCTCCCGGCGCAGGCGCTGCGCCCGGCGGTGCCCAACGCGGTGGTGCACGCCAAGGGCTGGGTGGACGTCGTGTTCGACGTCGCGGTGCCCGCGTCGCGTACCGAACTGGTGGTCGACGGCGCCGAGGTCTACGAGGCTGCCTGGCACCGGCTCGACGCCCTCCCCCGGCTCAGCCCGTCGACCGCCCGACTACTGGCCCGCTACGGCATCGGCCCACTCGTCGCGCAGCAGGCCGACACCGACCGGATCCCACCGCCGGTCGACACCCCGGAGCAGCCACGGGGATCCGGGTGAGCGGACCGATACCGGTCGATCCCGGCCGGATCTGCGCGGTGGTCCTGTCCGCCGGCGAAGGCCGCCGACTTCGACCACTGACCGACCGGGTGCCCAAGGCACTCTGTCCGGTCGGCAACGTCGCGCTGCTGGACCGGGCACTCGCCAGGGTCGGCGCCCTCGGCTTCACCGGTCCCGACGCGGTCGCGGTGAACGCCTGCTACCTCGGCGATCAGGTGGTGCGCCACGTCGGGGACCGCGCGCACCTGTCGGTGGAGCCCGGTGACCCGCTGGGTACCTCCGGCGGGGTCGGCCGGTTGCGGGACTGGATCGACAGACGCGGGGTGCTGGTCGGCAACGTCGACGGGTACCTTGCCAGCCGGGGCGCCGCCCCGGGCCCGGACATCGCGGCGCTGCTGGACGGCTGGGACGGCGAGTCCGTACGGCTGCTCGGCAAACGGCTGACCGACCCCGACGACCGGGGCGGCTTCGCCGGGCACCGCTTCGCCGGCTTCTCACTGCTGCCGTGGCGCTACGTCAGCGCGCTGCCGGCCGAGTTCGGCAACCTGGTCCGCACCGTGTGGCGGCCGGCGGAAGCGGCCGGCGCGCTCCAGGTGGTCAGCTTCACCGGCACCTACCTGGACACCGGCACACCGCGGGACTACCTGACCGCCAACCTGGACGCTGCCGGAGGCCACAGCCTGCTCGACCCGTCGGCAACCGTCGTCGGGCGACACGTTCAGTCGGTTGTCGGGGCAGGGGCGGTGGTCCGAGGCTCGGTGACCCGTTCGGTGATCTGGCCCGGCGCGCGGGTCGCCGACGGCGAACGGCTGGTCGACGCGATCCGGGTCGGCGCGGATCTGACGGTGGCCGCCCGCTGACGGTGGCCGCCGCCCGCCGCCCGCCGACGCCGACGCCGGGCCGGACAGCCGGACAAGCCGGGCAGCCGGCAACCAGGCTGGGAACGCCCTGCCCAGGTGCCGCGCTGGATACCATCGGAAAGGGTGCGACAACGCCCGTCGACCTGATCGCGATCGTGCGGGTACGCGAGTTCGACGAGATCGCCGAGGTGATCGCCGGCCGGATCTCCAAGGTTCCCGGGGTCCTCAACACCGAATCGCACATCGCCTTCCGGACGTACTCGCAGCATGACCTGGAGGCCGCCTTCGCCATCGGGCTGGGCGACGCGGCCACCGCGACGAGACCTCGGCCACGCCGGGACGGTACGGCCGGACGGCGGTCACGGTACGGACGAACGACAGCGCCCGCCGGTGGACCGGCGGGCGCTGTCGTGGCTGGTCGACGGTGATCAGCGGCTACCGCTGCTGATCTCCTCCCGGTTCGCCGGCGGTGCCGCGGCGGCCGGCGGCTCCTCGGCCGGGTCGATCGGCACATGCGGCGGCGGCGACGCCTGCACCGGCTGCTCGAGGGGGAAGAAGAAGCCCTTGACCGCCGGGCCCAGCGCGCCGAGTCGGTTCATCTTCTTCGGCACCACCCAGCCGACGTACTCCAGCTTGCCGTGACCGTGCTCGTCGGTCGGGCCGAGTGGCTGGTGCACCTCGACGAATCGGCCATCGGGCAGCCGGCGGATGATGCCGGTCTCGACGCCGTGCGACAGCACCTCCCGGTCGTGCTGCTGCAACCCGAGGCAGATCCGGTACGTGATGTAGTAGGCCAGCGGTGGCAGCAGGATCAGGCCGATGCGGCCGGCCCAGGTCATCGCGTTGAGGCTGATGTAGAACTTGTCGGCGAACACGTCGTTGCCGCCGGAGATCGTCAGGACGATGAAGAAGGTGACGGCCATCGCGCCGACGGCGGTACGGGCCGGGACGTCCCGGGGCCGCTGCAGCAGGTTGTGGCTTGCCGTGTCCTTGTTGTGGCGGGCCTCAAGGAACGGATAGGCCAGCGAGAGCATCACCAGGATGCCGGGGAGTACCACGGTCGGCCAGAACAGCGGCGGGATGACATATCCGTCGCCGATCGGGATGTTCAGCTCCCAGGCCGGCATCAACCGGGTGGAGCCGTCCAGGAACATCACGTACCAGTCTGGTTGGCTGGCCGCGGAGACGACGGCCGCCTCGTACGGACCGAACAGCCAGATCGGGTTGATCTGGAAAATTCCCGCCATCAGGGCGACGACCCCGAAGACGATCATGAAGAAGCCACCCTGCTTGATGGCGTAGCGGGGGAACATCCGCTCACCCACGACGTTGTCGTTGGTCCGCCCCGGGCCGGCCCACTGGGTGTGCTTCTGCTTGAAGACCAGCCCGAGGTGCACGCTGATCAGCGCCACCAGTAGCCCTGGGATGAGCAGCACGTGGGCGATGTAGAACCGGCTGATGATGATCGTCCCGGGGAACTCCCCGCCGAAGATCGACGCTGTCACCCAGGAGCCGATCACCGGGATGGAGAGCATGATCGCCGAGGCGATCCGCAGCCCGGTGCCGGACAGTCCGTCGTCGGGCAGCGAGTAGCCGGTGAATCCGGCCAGGAAGCCGACCCAGAACAGCAGCGAGCCGATGATCCAGTTGGCCTCACGTGGCTTGCGGAACGCGCCGGTGAAGAACACCCGCAGCATGTGCACCACGATCGAGGCCATGAACAGCAGCGCACCCCAGTGGTGCATCTGCCGCATGATCAGCCCGCCACGCACGTCGAACGAGATGTCCAACGCCGAGGCGTACGCCGCCGACATGTGCACCCCACGCAGCGGCGAGTAGCTGCCGTCGTAGGTGACCTCCTCCAGGGAGGGGTCGAAGAAGAAGGTCAGGTAGACGCCGGTCAGCAGCACCACCACGAACGAGAACAGTGCGATCTCGCCGAGCAGGAACGACCAGTGGTCCGGGAAGACCTTGTTCAGCAGCTTCCGCAGCGGGGTGGCCACCTGGAACCGGTCGTCGATCTGCCCGGCGGCCTTGCCGGGCAGGGCCCGGGCATCGAACTTACGACGTTTCATGGCCGCTCCCAGAAGTCGGGCCCGACGATCTCGGTGTAGTCCGAGGTGGCGACGAAGAATCCCTCGTCGTCGACGGAGATGGGCAACTGCGGCAACCGCCGACTGGCCGGGCCGAAGATCGGCTTGGCGTTGTCGGTGATCAGAAACTGCGACTGGTGGCACGGGCAGAGCAACCGGTTGGTCTGCTGCTCGTACAGGCTCGCCGGGCAGCCGGCGTGGGTACAGATCTTCGAGTACGCGATGTAGCTGCCCCACATGTAGTCGGACTTGCCCGCAGTCTCGTTGTTGTCCCGGGCCTGCTGGGCGTCGTCGACCCGCAGATGGATCAGCAGGGCGGAGGAGTCGGCGTACCGGTTGGTGTGCCCGCCCGGGATGCCGGGGAAGACGGTCATCTGCCCGCCGGCGCTGACGTCCTCGGGGCGGATCGGCGAGCCGTCCTCCCGGGTCAGCCGGATCAGCTGGGTGGCGCCGCCGGCGGTCTCGGTCGGCGCCCAGCCGGTGGTCGCGATCTGGTTGTTCTCGTGCGGGTTGCGGATCATCCCGCCGACCAGCGGCGCGGCGGCAACGGCGGCCACCGGAGCCAGACCGGCCAGCAGCGAAACCCCGAGCAACGGACGGCGTTTCACGCCCAGCTCGTCCGCCATGTACGCGAGCGTCCCGCCGGTGATCTTGCGGTCGTCGGCGCTGGAGGCACCGTCGTGCCGGTCCTGGATCGCCACCTCGTGCGGCAGCAGCTTCTTGCCCCAGGTCAGGATGCCGACGCCGATCGCCAGCAGAGTCACCCCGAGGGTGATGCCCAGCAACGGGGTGTAGAACTTGCTCGCACCGTCACCCAGCTCGTACTCCCAGGGCCACCAGATGAAGACCACCAGGAACACCGTGGCGGCGAGCCCGGAGAGCAGGAACAGCGTCGCCACGAACCGGGTGATGCGCCGCTCCGCCCTGGTGCCGGGCACCGGGAACGGCGGCTCGTAGTGCACGATCTCGATGTCGTCGCGGCGGGCGCCCTCGGTGAGCACGTCGAGCTGGGTCAGCCGCGGGTCGTTCAGGTCCACCGGCCCGGCCTGGCCACGGTGCGTCGGGGTGAGGTCGGTGCTCATGACTTCCCCGCAATCCACAGGCTGGCGAAGACCAGTGCGGTGATGCCGACCAGGAAGATCGCGATGCCCTCGGTGACCGGACCGTACCGGCCGAGGTTGGTCAGGCCGCCCGAATCCCCGTCGGTCTTCAGCCCCTCCTGCACGAAGGCGATGATGTCGGCCTTCTGCTCCGGGGTGAGCTGGTTGTCACCGAAGACCGGCATGTTCTGCGGACCGGTCAACATCGCCGCGTAGATCTGCCGGTCGGTCGACGGCTCCAGACTCGGCGCGAACTTGCCGGACGACAGGGCACCGCCGCCAGCGCTGAACGCGTGACACGACGAGCAGTTGATCCGATACAGCTGGCCGCCGACGGCGATGTCGCCACCGTTGCGCAGCATCTCGCCGTCCGGCAGCTGCGGCCCGCCACCCAGCTCCTGAATGTACTGGCCCAGCTGGCGGATCTCCTCCTCGGTGTACACCACCGGCTTGCGCTCGGCCTGCGCCTCCTGGCGCGCCATCGGCATCCGCCCCGAACCGACCTGGAACTCCACCGACGCCGACCCGACCCCGATCAGACTCGGGCCGCGCCCCTCGACGCCCTGGGCGTTGCGTCCGTGGCAGGAGATGCAGCTCTGGTCGAACAGCGCCTGGCCGTCCTCGGCGGCCCGGGACAGCTGCGGCGTGTCCTGCGCCTGCAGACCCGGCGCGAAGACGGTGTACACACCGCCGGCCAGGAACAGCGCGACGAGCAACCGGACCGCGGTGCCCAACCGCCGGCGGCCCCGGCCGCGAGGCGTGGCCCGCCCGCTGCGCAGCCGGGCGAGGAGACCGCGTCCGCGGTCGGCTCGCCGGTCGGCGGGGGTGTCAGATGTCATGGCCTGTAGTCCTTAACGGTTTTGCGAGCTGTCTGATGGATGCCACACGGCAGCAGCACGGAGCGTGACCACGCGCTGATCATTGCAGCCAGTAGATCATGAAGTAGAGACCGATCCAGACCACGTCGACGAAGTGCCAGTAGTAGGACACGACGATCGCGGAGGTGGCCTGCGCCGGGGTGAAGCGGCCCATCGTGGAGCGGGCCATGAAGATCAGGAAGGCGATCAGGCCACCCGCCACGTGCAGCCCGTGGAAGCCGGTGGTGAGGTAGAACACCGAGCCGTACCCGTCAGCGTTGATCTTGATCCCGTGGTGGACGAGCTCCCGGTACTCGTTGACCTGCCCGAGCAGGAAGATCAGCCCCATCACGAAGGTGATGGTGAACCACCGCCGCAGCGCGTGTACGTCTCCCCGCTCCGCGGCGAAGACCCCGATCTGGCAGGTGACCGAGGAGGCGACCAGGATCGCGGTGAACACCGTCGCGTACGGGATGTTCAGCTGTGGGGTGTGTTCCTCCCACATGCTGTAGTCCGCCGCGCGGATGGAGAAGTACATCGCGAACAGTGCCGCGAAGAACATCAGTTCGCTCGAGAGCCACACGATCGTCCCGACGCTGACCATGTTCGGTCGGGTCAGCGAGTGGATCCGGCTCTTGTCAATCGCTGGGGCCGCAGTCACGCGGTCATTATTGCTGCCGGTCAGTGCCCACGAGCGGCGGGGTGGCAAACCCGACCCGTCGGAGGGGCGGATCACGTCGACCGGCCGCACTGACCTAGCCTCGACGGCGTGGCAGATGTCGACCTGATCGCCGCCCCGCCGCCGTTCACCGTCTCGGCGCTGTTCACCGAGATCAGCCTGGACAACTGGCTGGCGCTGGTGCTCGTCGTGGTCGCCGGGCTCTACCTGTACGGGGTGCACCGGCTGCGGCTGCGCGGCGACCGGTGGCCGGTCTCGCGCACCGTGCTGTTCATCGGCCCCGGGCTGGGCGGCGTCGCCACGGTCACGGTCAGTGGGCTGCACGCGTACGACACCACGTTGTTGTCGGTGCACATGGTCCAGCACATGGTCCTGTCGATGATCGCACCGATCTTCCTTGCCCTCGGCGCGCCGGTCACGCTGGCCCTGCGCACCCTGACCGGGGCACCCCGGCGCCGGCTGCTCGCCGTCCTGCACAGTCGGTACGTGCGGGTGATCACCTTCCCGCTGGTCGCCTTCGGGCTCTTTGTTATCAACCCGTTTGTGTTGTATTTCACCGATCTGTACCGGTTGACCCTGGAGAACACCCTCGCCCACGAGGTCGTACACGCCCATTTCATCCTGACCGGCTGCCTGTTCTTCTGGCCGCTGGTCGGGCTCGACCCACTGCCCGGCCGCTGGCCGTACCCGGCCCGCGCGCTGCTGATGGTGCTCTCCGTGCCGTTCCACACCGTGCTCGGCCTGACCGTCATGCAGAGCACCACCCTGTTCGGCGGCGACTGGTACCCCTCACTCGGCCTGAACTGGGTCGACCCGTGGGCCGACCAGGAGGTCGCCGGCGGCGTCCTGTGGGCCGGTGGCGAGTTCGTCAGCGTCACGATGCTC
Organism: Micromonospora sp. LOL_023; assembly: GCF_048060115.1. NCBI lineage: Bacteria > Bacillati > Actinomycetota > Actinomycetes > Micromonosporales > Micromonosporaceae > Micromonospora > Micromonospora sp. LOL_023. Next base: position 30,239 of record NZ_JBHMIM010000020.1, on the reverse strand, counting down.
GCCGTTCTGGTGCTGCAGTGGATGCGGCAGTCCGAACGGGAGGCCCGGCGCGTCGACCGGGACCTCGACCGCCAGGAGGCACGCCAGGAAGCGGCCACCGCCGCCACCGCCGATTGACCGGTACGGCGCACAGGCCCGGCAACCGCCGCGACGCGCGGGCAGGTGACCGGTCCGCCCGCCGGTCGGTCCGGGCGGTACGATCGGCCGGCAGCTACGAGGTGGGAGTCAGGCGAGAAGATGACCGAGCGTGTGCACACCGTCCTGCTCTACAGCGACGACCCGCAGGTGCGGGACCGGATGCGGCTGGCCGTCGGCACCCGACCCGCCAGCGACCTGACCGTCGAGTTCCTCGACGCCGCCGACTACGCCGAGTGCATCCGGCTGGTCGACGAGTACGAGGTCGACCTGATGCTGCTCGACGGCGAGGCCACCCCCGGTGGCGGGCTCGGCATCGCCCGGCAGATCAAGGACGACCGCGACGACGCGCCGCCGACCTGTGTGGTGATCGCCCGGGCTGCCGACCGCTGGCTCGCCTCGTTCGCACAGGTCGACGCCACCCTGATGCACCCGCTCGACCCGGTGACCACCGGGCAGACGGTCGCCGGGATGCTCCGCGCCCGGGCCGGCAAACTGCCCGCCGCCTGACAACACGAACCACTGCGGCACTGCACCGCCCTCGGCACCACCCACCCCACGCATCTGGGAGGCCCCCATGGGTGAACGGTCCTGGCCGAACCTGCTCAGCGCCCTTCTCGCGGGTGAGCAGCTTTCCACCGCCGACACCAGTTGGGCGATGGGCGAGATCATGGTGGGCTCCGCCACCCCCGCGCAGATCGCCGGGTTCGCCATCGCGCTGCGCGCCAAGGGCGAGACATCGACGGAGCTGGTCGGGCTGGTGGAGGCGATGCTCGCCAACGCCGTACCGGTCGGCCTGCCCGATGAGCTGCGCGCCGACGCGGTGGACGTCGTCGGCACCGGCGGCGACCGGGCACACACGGTCAACATCTCCACCATGGCGGCGATCGTGGTGGCAGCGGCCGGTGCCCGGGTGGTCAAGCACGGCAACCGGGCCGCCTCGTCGTCGTGTGGTGCCGCCGACCTGCTGGAGCACTTCGGCATCCCGCTGGATCTGGGCCCCGAGGGCGTGGCCCGGTGCGTCGCCGAGGTCGGCATCGCGTTCTGCTTCGCCGCCCGGTTCCACCCGGGCATGCGCCACACCGGCGTGACCCGGCGGGAGATCGGCGTACCCACCGTGTTCAACTTCCTCGGCCCGCTGACCAACCCGGCCCGGCCCCGGGCCGGAGCGATCGGCTGTTTCGACACCCGGATGGCACCGGTGATGGCGCAGGTGTTCGCCAGCCGGGGGGACACCGCGCTGGTGATGCGGGGCGAGGACGGGCTGGACGAGCTCAGCACCGCCGCCCCGACCCGGGTGTGGTTCGCCCATGCCGGCAGGGTGCGGGAGCTGGTCGTGGATGCCACCGCCGACCTGGGCGTGCCACGGTCCGCCCCGGGCGATCTGCGGGGCGGCGACGTCGCGTTCAACGCCGACGTCACCCGGCGACTGCTCGCCGGTCAGCCCGGCCCGGTACGCGACGCGGTCCTGGTCAACGCCGCCGCCGCGCTGGTGGCGCACGGCGCGCAGACCGGCTCGGTGTCGGTCGACGACCCGGCGGCGGCAATCCGTGCCGAGTTGGGGCGGGTGGCCGAGGCGATCGACAGCGGTGCGGCGTCCGCCCTGCTGGATCGCTGGTTGCAGGTCGCCCAGGCAGCGGCTGGGCAGGCCTGACAGTCGGTCCAGCACCGTGACGGGTGGTACCGGCCCGTACCGGTCGTTCGTCGGCTCGGACGCCTGCACCGATGGCGCCGCCCGACAGGCGGCCGATGCCGGAGCGATCGTGCTCGACCTGAACGAGCAACGCCGTGCCGAATGACGACGGGCTCAGTGCTCCGCGGTACGCCGGGTGCCGGTGTAGTACTCGAAGAGCAGCCCGGCCGCTGCCAGCGTCACCGACACCAGCCCGAAGATGATCAGCCACCACTGCCAGAACACCAGGCCGAGCCCGGCGATCGTGGCGGCCAACGCCACGCCGAACGGCCAGTAACTGCCCGGGCTGAAGAAGCCGACCTCGCCGGCACCGTCGGCGACCTCGGCGTCCGGCCGGTCCTCCGGGCGCAGGTCGATGCGACGCGACACGAACCAGAAGAAGCCCCCGCACATCGTGCAGAGCAGGAACGACAGGATCAGCGCCGTGCTGCCGATCCACTCGACGTGCCCCATCTGCCCGTACGTCCAGGCCGGGTAGGCCCCGGACACGACGAGCAGGAACGCCGCGACGACGGCGAAGATCCGCCACTCGGTCCTCATGCCCGGCCCCTCAGTTTCCCGCGCCCTGGGCGCTCGTGTTGCCGAAGTTCTGCACATCCCGCTTGGTTTCGAACGGGAAGGTGGTCACCGCGTACGGCTCCTGCCCGATCGTACGCAGCGCGTCCTGCGTGGAACTGCCCGCCTGCTTCGCGGCGAGGAACTGGTCGTACTGCTCGGGGCTGACCACCCGCAGCTCGAAGTTCATCATCGAGTGGTACGTGCCACACAACTCGGCGCAGCGCCCGACGTAGGCACCGTTCTGCTGGATGGTCACCTCGAACTGGTTGCGGATGCTGCCGGGAAAGACGTCCCGCTTGAACAGCAGCTCCGGCACCCAGAAGGAGTGGATGACGTCGGTGCTGGTCTCCTCGAACCGCACGGTCCGCCCGGAGGGCACCACCAGGATCGGGATGATGTCGGACGAGCCGACCGTCGAGGCGACCGTGTTGGCGTCCTCGCCGATCCCGTCGCGGTAGTTGAACTGCCAGTTCCACTTGAACGCGACGACCTCGACGGTGACGTCGGGGTCCTCGCTGAGCCGGTCGACGTCGGTCTGCACCACGGCGGTGTAGTAGAACAGCACCGACACGACCAGGATCGGGGCGACGGTGTAGAGGAACTCCATCGGCATGTTGAACCGGGTCTGCACCGGCAGCTGGTCGCCGCGCTTCCGGTAACGGATGATGCACCAGAAGATCAGGCCCCACACGAACACCCCAACGGCGAGCGCCGCGATGACCGACCCGATCCACAGGTCGTACATCTGGTTGGCCTGCGGGGTGATCCCGCCCTGCGGCCACCCGAATCCGTCGAACGCCGCCCCGACGTCACAGCCGGTGAGCAGGGTGAGCAGTGCCACGCCGCCGAGGCCGGCTCCGGCGGCCCGCACCGGCAGACCCCGCCGGGCGTGCCCGCGCGCAGTACGCGACCGCGGGCGATCCCCACCGCCGAGCCCTGCAGCCGACAGCTGCGCTGCTGAATCCCGTGCGACCACCTGGTCCTGCCTCCCTAACGGCGTCACCGATGCCACCGGTAGCCGGTGAGCACCACCTGCCACGTGTGGCGACATCAGTGACCAAAGGCGTCACCGACGGTCGCAGATTACTCGACCAGTCGCCTCGATATCGGCGAGGGGTCTCGTTTGTCACCTGCCACGACTGCCAACCAAGGCTCCGGCGGCCGGTACCGTCGGACGCTGTGAGCTATCTCGACGCCGCGACCGCCGCCCCGCTGCACCCGGTCGCCCGCGAGGCACTGCTGGCGGCGCTGGTCGACGGTTGGGCCGACCCGGCCCGGCTGTACGCGCAGGCCCGCCGGGCAGGTCAACTGCTGGACGCGGCCCGCGCGGCCACCGCCGAGACGCTGCGGGTCCGCCCGGACGAGATCTCTTTCACACCCAGCGGTACGGCCGCCGCGCACGCCGCGGTCCTCGGCGGGCTCGCCGGGCGACGCCGATCCGGGCCCACCCTGGTCCACTCGGCGATCGAGCATTCGGCGGTGCTGCACGCCGCCCAGCGGCACACCGCCGCCGGCGGCGAGGCAGTGTCGGTACCGGTGGACCGGCTCGGCCGACTCGACCTGGCCGCCTGGTCGGCGGCGGTGGCCCGGCCGGGCGTGGCGTTCGCCACGCTGATCAGCGCCAGCCACGAGGTGGGCACCGTCCAGCCGGTCGCCGAGGCGGCGCGGGCGTGCGCCGCGCACGGCGTGCCGCTGTACGTCGACGCCGCCCAGTCGGTCGGCCGGCTGCCGGTGCCGGACGGCTGGTCGGTGCTGTCAGCCAGCGCGCACAAGTGGGGCGGCCCGCCCGGCGTCGGCGTGCTGGCCGTGCGCAAGGGCGTCCGCTGGGAGTCGCCCTACCCGGCCGACGAGCGAGAATCCGGCCGTACGCCCGGAGCGTTGAACCTGCCGGCGGTCGTCGCCGCGGCGGCGGCGCTGCGCGCGGTGGCCGCCGAGGCCGACGCGCAGGCGGCACGGCTGTCGGCGCTGGTGGAGCGGATTCGCGCGACGGTCGCCGAGACCGTGCCGGACGTGGAGGTGGTCGGCGACCCGGCCGACCGGCTGCCACACCTGGTCACCTTCTCCTGCCTGTACGTCGACGGCGAGGCGCTGCTGCACGCGCTGGACCGGCGCGGGCACGCCGTCTCGTCCGGTTCGTCATGTACGGCGTCGACGCTGCGCCCGTCGCACGTGCTGGAGGCGATGGGGGTGCTGTCGCACGGCAACGTGCGGGTGTCGCTGCACTCCGACACCACCGAGTCGGACGTGGACCGGTTCCTGGCCGACCTGCCGCAGGTGGTGGCCGACCTGCGGGCCGAGGCCGGGGTGGTCGGGCTGTGACCGGCGACGACGCGGTGGCGCAGTCCCACGGTGACGCGGTGTCGGAGACCCTCGACTGCCTGGGTCGACGCTGCCCGCTGCCGGTGATCGCGCTGGCCCGACGGCTGCCGCAGCTGCCGGTCGGGTCGGTGGTGCGGGTGCTGGCCGACGACCCGGCCGCCGCGCTGGACATCCCGGCCTGGTGCCGGATGCGCGGGCAGGAGTTCGTCGCCGCCTCGACCGTCGCCGGCTCCCCCGCCTTCGACATCCGCCGCACCCACTGAACGAATGGCGGTGCGTGCGAGGATGGCTGGCGTGAGTGCGGACAACGGGTGGAGCAAGCTGCTGGAGTCCAACCCTGGGCACTCACAGTGGTACGTCGACCGGTTCCGGTCGCTGGCCCGCGACGGTGCCGACCTCGACGGTGAAGCGCGGCTGGTCGACGCGATGTTGCCGCGTACGGCGCGGGTGCTGGACGCCGGGTGCGGTCCCGGCCGGGTCGGTGCGGCGCTGGCCGCCGCCGGTCACGACGTCGTCGGCGTCGACCTGGATCCGGTGCTGATCGACGCCGCCCGCCACGACCATCCGGGGCCGCGGTGGCTGGTCGGCGACCTGGCCGAGTTGGACCTGCCCGCCCAGGGCATCGCCGACGGCTTTGACGCGATCGTCAGCGCGGGCAACGTCATGACGTTCCTGGCTCCGGACACCCGCCGGGAGGTGTTGCGCCGGATGCGGTTGCACCTGCGTGACGGCGGCCGGATCGTGGTCGGATTCGGCACCGACCGGGGCTACCCGGTCGCCGACTTCCTCGCCGACGTACCGGCTGCCGACCTGGTCGAGGATCTGCTGCTGGCCACCTGGGATCTGCGCCCGTACACCGACGGCGCGGATTTCCTGGTCGCGGTACTACGACCGGCCTGACCCCCGCCGGTCAGGTCAGCTGGCGACCGTCGGGCGGGTCGACCCAGACCAGTCGTACGCGGCGGACCATCCCGTACAGCCGCAGTGCTGCCTTGATGCCGCTGAACGGGTTGGGCAAACCGCCGTTGGTCGGCACGACCACGGCTTCGTCGTCGAACGCCAGCCCCCATCCGAGCACCCGACTGTCCTCGCAGATGGCGAAGCGCGCTGGCGGCTCTCCGTGTAGGTCTTCCAGCAGCCTGCGCTGCTCGTCACCCCTCGGCTCTGCGCTGGTTGATCGGTGCCGAGCTGAGTCGCTACTCACCTCGTTGGCCGGACGGTCGGACGCCAAGACCTGGTGGGCGCCCTGGGCGAACGTCGTGCCCGACTGGTTCCGGACCTACGTCGGGTTGGAAGGGCTGGCCGACAGCGCGTTCGTCTTCGAGTCGATGGTGCTCCCCGGCCTGCTCCAGACCGAGGAGTACGCCCAGGCGCTCACCCTCGGCACCTGGCCGACCTCGCCAGCCTGCCGCACGTCACCGTGCAGATCATCCGGCCCGAGGACGGGCCGCATGCGGCCGGCGCGATCGGCAAGTTCGTGGTGCTGGACTTCGACCGGGTCCGGCCGATCGCCTACACCGAGCTGCTCGACGGTGCGATGTACATCCAGGACCCGGACGGGGTGCGCACTTACACGATGGTGGCCGACAACCTGCGTCAGGCCGCCCTCTCGCCCGCCGATTCCCGCGCGCTGATCCGGGAGCTGGCCGACGCGGCATAGCACCGGAGGCTGTCATGCCCACCCCCGATCCGACGACCGCCCGCTGGTTCACCAGCAGCCGCAGCGCCAACAACGGCGACTGCGTCGAGTGCGCCGTACTGCCGGACGCTGTCGCGGTCCGCGACAGCAAGGACCGCACCGGACCGACGTTGCTCTTCTCCGCCGACCAGTGGACCGCGTTCGTCACCCACTTCGCTGCTGATCGTGTGAGGTGACCAGGCGGCGTTCGCTCCCCGACCTCCCAGACGCACAAAAGCTGCCAGATGCACGAAGGGCCCGCGTAAGCGGGCCCCAAGGCGGCTGCGGGAACCACTACGGGCCTCCTGCAAGACCGCAGGCTAGCACGACCGTCAGCAATCCGGAGCATGGGAAGCCGAACTCTGTTTCAGCCTGATCCCCCTGCGGGATCAAAATCCCTCAGGGGGATCACGGTCGAACGGTGTCCTCCCCCTGAGGCCAGCCACGGACCCGGATCTCTCGGATCACAGGGTGGATCCGAAGGACCGTGATGGCGACGGTGACGCCTTCCTGCACGCCGCGCTGGACCGGCTGCCGGGTTGAAGATCAATGTGAGCGGCAGATACCCTAAACGGCGGTTTTGGGGTATCTGGCGCTCACATTGATCTTGTGAACCGATCTTGTGAACCTGCGTGCGCTGGTGGACCGTGCGGTCAGGTGGGAAGGAAGGGGCGGACGTCCTCGGCGGCGGCGTCGCCGTACGAGTCGGCGAGACGCTTGAGGAAGATGTCCGGCTTGACGTCGTACTCCTGCGGGCCGGTGGTCTCCAGCACCAGCGCGGCGACCAGGCAGCCGACCTGCGCGGCCCGCTCCAGGCCGAGGCCCCAGCCGAGCGCGGCGAAGAACCCGGCCCGGAAACCGTCACCGACGCCGGTCGGGTCGTCGGCGACGACGTCGCGGGCCACCGGTACGTGGATCCGCTCGAAGCCCCGGCCGGTGATCTCCACGCCGTCGGCACCGAGCGTGGTGACCCGGACCGACACCAGGTCGAGCAGCTGGTCGCCGGTGAGGCCGACCTTGCTCTCCAGCAGCGACCGCTCGTACTCGTTGGTCAGCAGATACTCCGCGCCGTCGATTAGCTGCCGGACGTCCTCGCCGCTCATCCGGGCCAGCTGCTGCGACGGGTCGGCGGCGAACCGGTAACCGCGGTCGCGGCACTCGGCCGAGTGCCGCAGCATCGCCGCCGGGTCGTTGGCGCTGACCAGCACCAGATCGAGGCCGTCGACCCGGGTGGAAACCGGCGCCAACTCGATGTTGCGGGCCTCGCTCATCGCGCCGGCGTAGAACGACGCGATCTGGCACAGGTCGTCGTCGGTGGTGCAGACGAAGCGGGCCGTGTGGGCCAGCTCGCTGACGTGCACCGAGTCGCAGTCGACGCCGTGGCGCTCCAGCCAGGAACGGTAGTCGGCGAAGTCGGCGCCGACCGCGCCGAGCAGCACCGGCCGCAGGCCGAGCTGGGCCATCCCGAAGGCGATGTTGGCCGCCACCCCACCCCGGCGGACCACGAGGTCGTCGACGAGGAACGACAGGGACACCTTGTCCAGCTGGTCGGCGATGAGCTGGTCGGCGAACCGGCCGGGAAAGTGCATCAGGTGGTCGGTGGCGATCGAGCCGGTGACGGCGATCTTCATGAGGGCCCTCGGGTGTCGGGGGTATGAAAAACGTGCGTCGGTCAGCTTACCGGCACGGTCACCCTCACAACCCACACCTGCCTCAACAGCGCACGATCGACACACCACCGGTGACCGTCCGGGTCGTCGCCGACCCGGACGGTCACCGGTGGTGTGTCAGTGGCGCAGGCTCAGTGGAAGGAGTCGCCGCAGGCGCAGGAGTTCTGCGCGTTCGGGTTGTCGATCGTGAAGCCCTGGGCGTCGATCCGGTCGGCGAAGTCGATCTTCGCGCCCGAGAGGTACGGGGCGCTCATCCGGTCCACCACGACCCCGACGCCGCCGAAGTCGGTGACGACGTCCCCGTCCAGGGAACGCTCGTCGAAGAACAGCTGGTACCGCAGGCCGGAGCAGCCACCGGGCTGCACGGCGACCCGCAGCCGCAGGTCGTCGCGGCCCTCCTGGTCGAGCAGCGCCTTGACCTTCTCGGCCGCCAGGTCGGTGAGGGCGATGGTGGTCGAGGCTGCGGTCTCGGCCGTTTCGGACTGGGCTGATGTGCTCACGTGAAGGTCTCCCCTGCGACGGTGCGTACTCGTCCGTATTGGGTAACGCTAACCGCCCCGGCCACGATTCCCAATCCGGCGCCGACAATCTGTGCATGACGAGCCACCCAGATCACACTCACCGTAGCCGGACGTACCGTCAACGGCTCCACTGACCGGCCAGCCGGGCGGCGATCTGGCGTAGCCCGTCGGCCGGGCGGGCCAGCGCCTGGTCCAGGCCGCCGCCGGTCTCCCCGCCGAAGTGGTCTACCAGGGCGTACGCCTCGGTGACCCCGGCCGCTGCGGCCTCCCGCCGCCCGGTGGCCACCTGGCCGGCGATCACCACGCAGGGCAACCCCCGGTCCCGGGCCGCGCCGGCCACCCCGGCGACCACCTTTCCGCGCAGCGACTGGTGGTCGAACGACCCTTCGCCGCTGATCACCAGGTCGGCCGCGTCCAGCGCGGCGGGCAGCCCGATCAGGCCGGTGACCAGGTCGATGCCGGATTCGCACCGGCCGCCGAGGGCGAGCAGGGCGGCACCGATGCCACCGGCGGCACCGGCTCCGGGCCAGGCGGCGACCTCCGCCGGGCAGCCGGGCAGACCCGCGACGAGTACGCCGGCGAACCGCTGCAACGCGGCATCGAGCAGCAGTACGTCGGCCCGGTCGGCGCCTTTCTGCGGCCCGTACACGTTGCTGGCGCCGTGCAGCCCGGTCAGCGGGTTGTCGACGTCGGTGGCGGCGACCAGCTCCACTGCGCGCAGCCGGGGTACGCCGTCGAGCGAGTGGGCGCCGGCGAGCGCGGCCCCGCCGTAGGGCAGGGCGTAGCCGGCGACGTCCAGCACGGCGGTGCCGAGCGCGGTCAGCATGCCGGCACCGGCGTCGTTGGTGGCCGAGCCGCCGAGCCCGACGACGACCCGACGTGCACCGTGCTCCACCGCCGCGAGCAGCAGCACACCCAGCCCGTACGAGGTGGTGTGTTTCGGGTCACGCTCGGCCGGGGTCAGCAGGTGCAGGCCGCAGGCCTGGGCGCTCTCCACGTACCCGGTCCGGCCGGCCGGACCGTCGACCAGCAGGATCTCCCCGACGGCCGGCCGGCCCAGCGGGTCGACGGTGGGTACGGCGATTCGCCGCCCGCCGGTCGGGCCGGCGAGCGCGTCGACGAAGCCCGGTCCACCGTCGGACAGCGGCAACTCCACGATTTCGTCGGCGGGTGCCCGGTCCCGCCAGCCGGCGGCGACCGCTGCTGCCGCCTCGGGAGCGGTGAGGGTGCCGGCGAACTTGTCCGGACAGATCAGGACCCGCATGGTCTGGCAGTGTGGCAGGCCACACTCGGGCTGGTCGCGGGCGGGCGGACCTGTGCGAGCATGGATCTCGTGACTTCGACGTGGGTTGAGCCCTCCAGCACCGCGACCGCTCTGTTGCTGCTCGGTCGGGGTAGCGACCCGGCTACCGAACGCGGGGTCGAATGCCCGGGTGAGCTTCCGGCACCGAGCGACCCGGACCTGGTCGCCCGGGCCACCGCCGCCAAGGCCGCCCTGGGTGACCGGGTCTTCGTCCTCGGGCACCACTACCAGCGCGACGAGGTGATCCAGTTCGCCGACGTGACCGGCGACTCGTTCAAGCTGGCCCGGGAGGCCGCCGCCCGGCCGTCCGCCGAGTTCATCGTCTTCTGCGGCGTGCACTTCATGGCGGAGAGCGCCGACATCCTGACCGGCGACGCCCAGCGGGTGATCCTGCCGGATCTGGCCGCCGGCTGTTCGATGGCGGACATGGCGGTGCTGGGCCAGGTGGAGACCGCCTGGGAGGCGCTGGCCGACGCGGGCGCGGCGACCTCGACGGTCCCGGTGACGTACATGAACTCGTCGGCGGACATCAAGGGGTTCGTCGGCCGAAACGGCGGGGTGGTCTGTACCTCGTCGAACGCCAGGCGGGCGCTGGACTGGGCGTTCGAGCGCGGTCAGCGGGTGCTCTTCCTGCCGGACCAGCATCTGGGCCGCAACACGGCGGTGCTGGAGATGGGGCTGGACGCCGACGACTGTGTGCTCTACGACCCGCACAAGCCCGGTGGTGGGCTGACCGCGCAGCAGTTGCGCGAGGCGAAGATGGTGCTCTGGCGGGGGCACTGCTCGGTGCACGGCCGGTTCACCCGCAGCAGCGTCGACGAGGTACGGATGCGGGTCCCCGGGGTCAACGTGCTGGTCCACCCGGAGTGCCGCTACGAGGTGGTCACCGCGGCCGATCAGGTCGGCTCGACGGAGTACATCATCCGGGCCATCGAGGCCGCGCCGGCCGGTTCGGCGTGGGCGGTCGGCACCGAGCTGAACCTGGTCCGGCGGTTGGCGCTGGCCCACCCGGACAAGCAGGTCATGTTCCTGGACCGGGCGGTCTGCTACTGCTCGACGATGAACCGGATCGATCTGCCGCACCTGGTGTGGGCGCTGGAGGAGCTCGTCGCCGGGCGGGTGCCCAATCAGATCACGGTCGAGGAGCGGACGGCGCACTTCGCGCGGGTGGCGCTCGATCAGATGCTGGCGCTGCCCTGATCGGATAACCGACACCCCACCAATAGGTCACCCAACGTAATCTAAGACCTACATAAGCGGGCCATCGTTCCCGAATTCGTGCCAATCGCAGCGGTTGCGGGATCCCTCTTTCATCACAGAGCGCTATGCTTCCCCGGCGACGAACGGGCGACGCGGATCGTCGATGCCAATGCGCACGGTCGGTAACCGACTGATGCCTTGCGCACCACCGACCGCTGGCCCCGTCCGCGGTCGTGCGGGTTTCGCCCACCGCCGACCGGGACACATCTCCCCGCATCGCCGGGCCCAGCTCCACCCCTATACGACGGCAGCATCGACGCGCTGGAGGTTTCGTTGACCGACGACGTCCTGATCGTGCATGGCGGCACACCCCTGCACGGGCAGATCCGGGTCCGGGGCGCCAAGAATCTCGTCTCCAAGGCGATGGTGGCCGCGCTACTCGGCGACGAACCGAGCCGGCTGTACGACGTACCGCGCATCCGCGACGTCGAGGTCGTCCGTGGCCTGCTCGAACTGCACGGGGTCAAGGTCAGTGACGGCGAGGAGAACGGCGAACTCGTTCTCGACCCGGCCAACGTCGAAAGCGCCTCGTTCGACCAGATCAACGTGCACGCCGGCTCCAGCCGAATCCCGATTCTGTTCTGCGGACCGCTGCTGCATCGCCTCGGCCACGCGTTCATCCCGGACCTGGGCGGCTGCCACATCGGGCCCCGCCCGATCGACTTCCACATGCAGGCACTGCGCGAGTTCGGCGCGGTCGTCGAGAAGACCCCGCAGGGGCTGCACCTGACCGCCCCGAACGGGCTGCACGGTACGAAGTTCGAACTGCCGTACCCGAGCGTCGGCGCCACCGAGCAGGTGCTGCTGACCGCGGTGCTCGCCGACGGGGTGACCGAGCTGCGCAACGCGGCGGTCGAGCCGGAGATCATCGACCTGATCTGCCTGATGCAGAAGATGGGCGCGATCATCAAGGTACACACCGACCGGGTCATCGAGATCCACGGCGTGCCCCGGCTCGGCGGCTACTCGCACCGGCCGATCCCGGACCGGATCGAGGCCGCCAGCTGGGCGGCGGCGGCGCTGGCCACCGGCGGTGACGTCAACGTGCTCGGTGCCCAGCAGGCCGACATGATGACCTTCCTGAACGTGTTCCGCTCGGTCGGCGGCGCGTACGAGGTGACCGACGCCCGGCCGCCCCGGGTCGGCAGCGCCGGCGAGGAGGGCGGCATCCGGTTCTGGCACCCCGGCAACGAACTGCGGGCGGTCGCCCTCGAAACCGACGTACACCCCGGTTTCATGACTGACTGGCAGCAGCCGCTGGTGGTCGCCCTGACCCAGGCCCGGGGCCTGTCGATCGTCCACGAGACGGTGTACGAACAGCGACTGGGCTACACCGCCGCGCTGAACACGATGGGCGCGACGATCCAGGTCTACCGGGAGTGCCTCGGCGGCACGCCCTGCCGCTTCGGCCGGCGCAACTTCAAGCACTCGGCGGTCATCGCCGGGCCGAGCAAGCTACACGCCGCCGACCTGGTCATCCCGGATCTGCGGGCCGGTTTCAGCCACCTCATCGCGGCGCTCGCCGCCGAGGGGACCTCCCGGGTGTACGGCGTCGACCTGATCAACCGTGGCTACGAGGACTTCGAGGCCAAGTTGGCCGACCTCGGCGCCCACGTCGAACGCCCCTGAACGCACCCCTCGGTGCCCCTGGCGCCGAAGCCGCAAGATCCCGACGATCTTGCGCTTATCGAGAAGATTTGTGCCGAATGTCCCTCGATGAGCGCGAGATCGTCGGCGCAGGTGCGGCCGACCGGGTGCGAGGTGCGGTTGCCGTCCCTGGTTGGCTACCCTTCACGAGTGCCCTCCCTGTTTCGTCGCAAGTCCGCCGATGTCGTGGAAGCCGATCGGCCGGGGGACGACGTCCCCGAGCCTGAGCAGGTAGCCGCAGCCAACCGGGTCCGGGGCCACACCCCGAGCAAGAAGGAGCTCGGGGTGGTCACCCCGAAGCGGCCCGCCGCCGGTCGCCGGCCCGCTGGCGACACCAAGGCGTTGACCAAGCAGGAGGCCCGCGAGCAACGGCGGGCCCGACGGGCGGCCATCTCCGAGGAGTTCCGCCGCGAAGGCGGCCCCCGCGACCGCGCCCCGGAGCGTGGCCTCGCCCGCGACGTGGTCGACTCCCGCCGTACGGTCGGCACCTGGTTCTTCGGCGGCGCGCTGCTCGTGCTGATCGGCTCCGGTCCGACGATGCCACCGGCCGTCCAGCTGGGCTCCAACCTACTGTGGGTGACCCTGGCGGTGCTGGTCGTCGTCGACTCGGTGTTGATCTCCCGACGCATCCGCAAGCTGGTTCGTCAGCGCTACCCCAAGTCCGACCAGCGGATGGGGGGCCTGTACTTCTACGCGATCATGCGGGCGATGACGTTCCGCCGGATGCGTACCCCGACGCCCCGGGTGCAGCTCGGCGACAAGATCTGACTCGACGGTCCGACCCGACCTTCGGCGGATCTCACGGCACGCCGAGGAGCCGCAGCACCGCGGCGGTCGCGGCGGCAGCCACCACGACCAGCACGAACGGTGCCCGACGCCAGGCCAGCAGCAGCCCGGCCAGCACGCCGGCGGGCCGGGCGTAGCCGGCGAAACCACCACCATCGGTGAGGGCCGCGGTCACCGCCAGCGCCGCCAGCAAGGTGGCTGCGGCGATCGGCAGCAGGGTACGCAGCTGTGGCGGCAACGCGATCCGGTCCTGTAGCAGGACTCCGGCAACCCGGAAGGCGTACGTGCCGACGGCGAGCGCCAGCACCGCAGCGATCAGCATCAGGCGGCTCCTGTCCGACGGGTCCAGCGAGGCGGGGTCGGCACCGCCAGTGCCAGCAGCCCGGCGAGGGCGAGCAGCACCGGCAGACCGGCGGGCAGCAGCGGCGTCGTGAGCACCGCCACGGCGGCACCGATGACCACGCAGCGGCGTACGTCGCTGTCGCGTAGCGCGGGCAGCAACAGCGCGAGCAGGCCGGCGGGAAAGGCGGCGTCGAGCCCCAGCGCCGCCGGATCCCCGGTGGCCCCGCCGAGCACGACGCCGAGTACGGTGCCGACGTTCCAGCTGACGAAGACCGCCGTGCCGGCCAGCCAGAAGCTACGGCGGCGACGCGCCGGGTCCTGCTCGGCGAGGGTGAACGCGACCGATTCGTCGGTGAGTAGGTGGCTGCCGACCACCCGCTGCCACCAGCGCTGCCCGATGACCGGGGCGAGAGCGAGGCCGAACGGCAGGTGGCGGGCGTTGAGTAGCAGCCCGGCTGCGATCGCAGCCACCGGGCTGCCGACGGCGAGCAGCCCCACCGCCATGAACTGGGCGCCGCCAGCGAAGACCAGGATCGACATGGTCACCGCGAGCCAGCCGGGAAGTCCGGCGACGACGGCGATCGCGCCGAAGGAGGCACCGACCGCACCGACGGCCGCGGCGATCGCGGCAACGTCGCGGACCAGCCCTCGTTCCGACCGGTTGCCAGATGTTCGCTTCCCCGATCGCACGTTCGCCATAATGAACAACCATGCAGTGGTTCGTCAAACCGAACAAGTTCGACCGAAGGAGCGAACATGGCGCACGAGGTCTCCCCGCTGGACTCGATCCCTCGGGCCGTACGACATGAACGGGAGCAGGCAGGCCTGACGCTGACCGAGCTCGCCCGCCGGGCCGGCATCGCCAAATCGACCCTGTCGCAGCTGGAGTCCGGCAGCGGTAACCCGAGCGTGGAGACGCTCTGGTCACTGGCCGTCGCGCTCGGCGTACCGTTCAGCCGACTCGTCGAGCCGCCGAGGTCGACGATCCGGGTCATCCGCGCCGGACAGGGCCCCGGGCTGCGCTCCGAGCAGTCCGACTTCATCAGCGCTCTGCTGTCCGCCGCCGGACCGGGCCGCCGCGACCTCTACCTGATCCGGGCCGAACCCGGCCCTGGCCGGTCCGCCGCACCGCACCTGCCCGGCAGCGTGGAGCATCTGATCCTGGCCAGCGGACGGCTGCGCACCGGCCCCGTCGACCAACCGGTCGAGCTCGACCCCGGCGACTACGTGACCTTCACCGCCGACCAGCCGCACATCTACCAGGCGTTGGCGGCGGGTACGGTGGCGGTGCTGGTCATGGAGCACCGTTGACCCTGCGACCCCGGCACTGCCGGATTGCCGCCCCGGTCCGACGTGCCGGTCCGGAGCCGGCAAGGCGGCGGACGACCGCGACCCAAAGGACACTGTTTTGATTCATTGCTGGCGGTTCGGTGGCGTCGACCGAGCCTACGCGGCTACCCTCCATCCGCAACCATGCTGCCACCGGGCCGGGGGGACTCTATCGGGTTGCCACGGTTGCTCTGCGAGTATTTCGACGAGGTGACATCGCCGTGAGCGAGCCACGTGAAGCTTTCACACGGTTCTCGCCTGCCCGGCGGACCACGGGGACCGGCCCACACGGCGAGGTGCGGGCGTGACCGAGGGCTACTTCGACCGCCGTTGGCAATCCTGGCAATGGGACGACGGCGCTACGCCGGACCGTCCAGCTGACGACCGTGGTGACACCAGGTGGGACGACGACGACCGCTGGGAAGCCATGCGCCGGGCCAGGGACCAGCGTCCGCAGGAGCCGGCGTGGTTGACCGATCCCACCACCGAATGGGTCCCGTTGCCCGGTCAGCGATACCCGGGCGACCAGATGGCCGGCCGGCGGCCCGGCCGCGAGCCCGACCCGCCCGCGACGATGAACCGGGGCAGGGCGAACGTCTACCGGGCCGAGTCCAGCCAGCGCCCGTCACCCGACCAGCGTCAACTCGACGGATACCGACGTCACGAAGCCGACATAGACGAACGGGGCGCACGGCCGGAGGCCGCAGCCGCCCGCGGAACCTACCGGCCGGCCGACACCCACCGTCCGGACGACGTCTACCGACCGGCCGACCCACAGCGGCCGGACGACGTCTACCGACCGGCCGACCCACAGCGGCCGGCAGCCCGAGGCCGGGCGGACTGGTTCACCGGGGACGGGCAGCGTGGCAGCCCCCGCCCGGACTCCGGCGAACCGCCACGGCGGCACCCCGACGACGCGTTCCACCAACGCCGGCACCCCGACGACGCGTTCCACCAACGCCGGCACCCCGACGACGCGTTCCACCAACGCCGGCACCCGCAGGACCGCCAGCGCGCGGCACCACCCCCGGACTGGCAGCCGCCACGGCGTCCCGTCGAGCCGTTCGATCGGCAGCGGCACCCTGACCAGGGTCAACCGCCGGGACGACCGGACCACCGGGCAGGCCGGTGGGACGGACCCCGCGATCGGCCGCCGGAGGGCTACCGCCGGGAAGACCGGCAACCTGATCAGCGGCCCGAGTCGCAGCGGGGATGGCCCGCGCATCAGGCCGATCAACCGCCGCCGGTCAGCCGTCCGGACCCTCGCCGGCCCGGTCCGGCAGAGGTGTACCGGGTAAAGCCCGGCGACCCGGCGGCCGAGCCGGTGCGGCAGCCCGGCCCGCCGCCGCCGGGACCGCCGCGCGGTGAGCAGCAGCCACCGGTGGCACGGACCCGCACCCAGCCACCCGGTCGGCCCGTCTCCGGCGTGCCAGGCCGGCCGACCTCCGGTGCCGGCAGAAGTCGGGTTCCCGGCTTCGACTCCGCGCCGCAGTTCGGTCCCGGCGGCCGCGAGTACCGCGAGCCACCGACCCGGCCCACCGCCCAGCCCCCCGTTGCCCGGCCGGTCCCGGCCAGCCCACCGGTCGACGCCGTGCCACGGCGCCCCACCCCGCCCGACCAGACCGGCGAGCAACTGCCGATCCCGGTGTCCGCGCCAGCCGGCCCGCCACCGGAGTTCCGGGTCAGTACGGCCACCGGGGAACACCCACAGGTCAGACCGGTACGCAAGGAACAGGGTGCCGACGAGCCCGCGTACGTCGTGCGGGCCAGACCCGAGCCACGGCACGCCCCGCCGCCGTACATCGTGCGCAATCCGCCGGAACGCGAGGACAACGCGCCGGTGGTGTCCCGTCCCGCGCCACAACCGATCCTGACCGGGACACCCGGCCCGACCGACACCGACCAGCCAACGGTCGACGCCAGGTCGGCGGCCGAATCCCGGTCGATCGAAACCGAAACCGACACCGCCGAACCCACCGGCGTCGACATCGAGCAGCCGCGTACGGCCGATCCGGCTGCTCTCGACCCCGCGAGTCACCTGGTAGAGGCAGCCGTGCGGGTGCCGGAGCCACCGGCACCGGCACCGACACCGACACCGCTGGTGCAAGCAAGCGAGCGGCCGCCAGTCGACGCGGCAGACGGGGCCGTCGAGCCGGCCGCCCCTGCCGCCCGGACCAGGGAACCCGTCGACCCTGATCCGCCGGGAGGCGAGCAGCCCGAGGACTCGGCCAGCCGACAGGCCGCCGACCGCAGCGGACAGTCTGCCGACGAAGACGTACCGGAGCAGTCCGCGAGCCCCGACACGGTCCTACCGGTCGTCGGCACCGCGGCCGGCACGGCGACCGCCCTCGGCGCGCCGACCATGCTGGCTCCACTGGTGCAACCGGATCAGACCGCCGAGCCCGACCCACCACCCCCGGTCGAGCCGAAGTCGGCGGACCCCGAACACGTGCTGTCCGCGTACCAGTGGCGCTTCCACCCGGACACGCTGCGTGAGCTGGTGGAGAACCCGGACGACCTGCGGGCGATCCGGGACCGGCTCACCGAGAAGATCGCGCCAGCGACGGACAACGCGACCCGGGCCCGGCTGCTGAGCCTGCGCGCGGTGGTCTCCCGGATCCTTGGCGACCTCGGCAAGGCACTCGCCGACGCCAAGCTGGCGTTGGCACACGCCGAGGCCACCGGTGAGCTGCGCCGGGTCGCGATCGCCCAGGCCCGGCTGGCGCACGTACTGCAGTGGCGGGGCGACTTCGCCGAGGCGGACCGGCTCTTCGAGGAGGCAAACTCCTCCGAGTTGCCTGACCGGCTGCGGGCCACGATGCACGAGCACGCCGGCCGGTCCTGCTACGACCAGGGCCGGTACATGGAGGCGTGCAACCACTTCGAACGCGCGTTGGAGCTTCGCAAGGTCGAGGATCCCGACCTGATCGCCCGTACCGAGTTGGCGTTGGACGCGGTGTTCGCGAAGGTCGCCGAGAACGGTTGGGGGCCGTACCCACGGGACCGTGACGAGATCCTGCGCCTGCACCGGCCGCCGCGACCGACCTTCAGCGACCAGGCCCAGCGCTGGGGCTACGCGGACGCCGACGGCAACCTGGTGATCGCGCCGAACTTCGCCGACGTACAGCCGTTCCATGACGGGGTCGCCTGGGTCCGCCGACCCGAGTCCAGGTTCTGGGAGCTCATCGACGAGGCCGGCACGACGACGATCGCGGCGACCGCCGGGTACATCGCCGTCGGCTCCTTCTCCGACGGAATCGCCTGGGTGACCGCCGACGGCACCGGGAGTTGGATCGCCATCGACCGGGAGAACACCGTGGTGATCGGGGCCGGCTTCGACGACGTCCGACCGTTCCGCCGCGGGGTCGCGGTGGTCCGGCGGGGCGGTTGGGGCGCGGTCGACAAGACCGGCCGGCTGCTGCTGCCGACCCGCTACAGCGGCTTCCCGACGGCGCTGACCGACGGCCGGTACATCGACGGGTTCACCGACGAAGGGCTGGCCATCATCGACGCTGGCGGACGCAAGGGCGTGGTCGACCGGTCCGGCCGGATGATCGTGCCGCCGGTGCACCCCGCGATGGCGATCCATCCGGTGGCGTTCCTGGTCGCCACGCCGGACGGCCGGTGGGGGGCGCTGGACCGACGCGGTGAGCCACTGATCGATCCGGCGCATCCGTCTCGGGCCGCCGTGATGGACGAGATCGACCGGCTGCTGGCGGACACCATGCCGGTGTTGTGAACCACAGTGACCCGGCGGGCCGGTGCGGCGGACCCGGACATTCGGTCGGTCGGCACCCGCTACGAGATCGATTTACCGCTGTGTGATGGGCCTCCCGGCACACCCGACCACCCGGCGCCAACTAGGGTTGAGCAATGGAATTCCGACACCTTGGCCGCTCCGGCATGCTCGTCAGCGAGATCTCCTACGGAAACTGGATCACCCACGGATCGCAGGTGGAGGAAGAGGCCGCCAAGGCCTGCGTACGTGCCGCGCTCGACGTCGGCATCACCACCTTCGACACCGCCGACACGTACGCCGGCACCCGGGCCGAGGAGGTGCTCGGCCGGGCACTGCACGGTGAGCGGCGCGAGGGCCTGGAGATCCTCACCAAGGTCTTCTGGCCGACCGGTCCCGGCCCGAACGACCGGGGCCTGTCCCGCAAGCACATCATGGAGTCGATCAACGGTTCGCTGCGCCGGCTGCAGACCGACTACGTCGACCTCTACCAGGCACACCGCTTCGACCACGTCACCCCGCTGGAGGAGACGATGGAGGCCTTCGCCGACGTCGTGCACTCCGGCAAGGCGCACTACATCGGGGTGTCGGAGTGGAACGCCTCGCAGATCAGGCAGGGTCACGCGCTGGCCCGCGAGCTGAAGATCCCGCTGGTGTCGAACCAGCCGCAGTACTCGATGCTGTGGCGGGTGATCGAGGCAGAGGTGGTGCCGGCCAGCGAGGAACTCGGCATCGGGCAGATCGTCTTCTCCCCGATCGGTCAGGGCGTACTCACCGGCAAGTACCTGCCGGGGCAGCCGCCGCCGGCCGGTTCGCGGGCCACCGACCAGTCCGGTGGGGCGACGTTCATCTCCCGGTTCATGACCGACCAGGTGCTGAGCACCGTGGCGCAGCTCAAGCCGCTGGCCGAGCAGGCGGGGCTGTCGATGGCACAACTGGCCATCGCCTGGGTGCTGCAGAATCCGAACGTCTCGTCGGCGATCATCGGTGCGACCCGGCCGGAGCAGGTGCAGGACAACGTCAAGGCCAGCGGGGTCCAGCTGGACAGCGGCTTGCTGAAGGCGATCGACGAGGTGCTGGACCCGATCGTCGAACGCGACCCCGGCAAGACGGTCAGCCCGGCCACCCGGCCGTAGTCACCGTGGCGGCTCGGGGCCGGTCGGCCCCGAGCCGTTGTCAGCAGACCTGGCGCGCCGGTTACTGCCCGGTCGCCAGCAGGCTCATCCGGTACTCCGAACGGTCGTCCTCCATCAGCTCGACCGAGGCGACGCCCGCCGCAGCCAGCTCCCGCCAGGTCTGGCCGATCCAGGACTCGGCGTCGGCCTGTGTGCCGAACGTCTCGGCCGGCCCTTCAACGGGCTGGCCGTCCGCGTCCTCGTACCGCCAACTCCACGGCATGTTCGGTGCTCCCCTCGGCGATGTACCTCGCAAGCCTAGCCGCGACCGCCGACATCGACGGATACCGGATCGCCGGTCGCGACGCCCGCCCGGCCGGTCAGGTCGGCTACCGCCCGCCGTAAGGTACGGGACATGTCCGTTGACGGCTGGAAGTCCGTACTCGTGCTCGGCGGGATCCGGTCCGGCAAGTCCGGCTACGCCGAATCGCTGGTCGCCGACACGCCGGTGGTGCGATATGTGGCGACCGGCGCGACCGACCCGGCCGACGCCGAATGGCTCGCCCGGATCGAGGCGCACCGGCAACGCCGACCGCACGGCTGGCACACCGACGAGGTCACCGGTCACCCGGCCAAGCTGGTCGAGGTGCTCTCCTCGGCCCAGCCGGAGGAGACGTTGCTCGTCGACGACCTCGGCGGTTGGGTCAACGCCCTGCTCGATCCGACGCATCAGCCTGCCGACGACGGGGCCACCATCGCCGAACTCGCCGCCGCCGTGCGCGCCTGCCCGGCGCGGCTGGTCCTGGTCAGCCCGGAGGCAGGGCTGGCTCTGGTGCCGACGACCCCCGTCGGCCGGGCGTTCGCCGACGCGCTCGGCGTGACCAACCAGGCGGTGGCCGAGGTCGTCGACCTGGTGACGCTGGTAGTGGCCGGACAGCCGGTGACGATCAAGTCTGACGGTGCGGCCTCCGCACCGACCGGCCCGCCGGTGGCCGCCGAACCAGCGGCTACGACGCCAGCGGCGCCCGCCGTTCCCGTGGCCGCGGTGGAGCTCACTTCCGACGCCGGCGGCGACGCCGGTCAGCCGCCGGAGTTCAAGCCCGGGATGACGCTGCCGATGCCGGCCGAACGGATCCGGGCCACCAGCGTCGAACGCCTTGCCACGCTGGACCAGCCAGGGTCCGGGTTCGGGGTGCTGGAGCGCGTCGTCGGGTTCGCCGCCGCCACCCAGGACGACGCGACGCCCCGACCGTGGGACCGCGTACGGGTGGTGCTGCTGCACGGTGACCACGGTGGTGGGATCGCGGCCGGCGACAGCCCGCAGGAGTCGTCACGACGCGCCGGGCAGGCCCGCTCCGGCGAAGGCCCGCTCGCCCGGCTCGCCGCCGCAGCAGGCGCCGACGTGACGGTCGTCGAGGCACCGGCCGCCGCGCCGATCGAGGACGGGCCGGCGCTCACCGCCGACGAGGTACAGGCCGCGCTGGCGCTCGGCTGGGACGTCGCGCAGCAGGCCGGCCTGGCCGGCGTACAGGCGATCGTCCTCGCCGCCTGCGGTGCCGGTGCCGCCGGCGCCGCCGCCACCGTGCTCGCCGCGACCACCGGCGCGGAACCGGCCGCGATCCTGGGCCGGGTCGCCTCCCCCGGGAAGAAGATCGACGACGCCGCCTGGATGCTGCGCTGCATCGCCGTACGCGACGCTCTGCACCGGACCCGCCGGGGCACCCGGGGCGCCCTCGACGTGCTGTCGCAGTACGGCGGCGGTGACATCGCGGTCGCCACCGGGCTACTGCTCGGCGCGACCGCCAACCGGATTCCGGTGCTGCTGGACGGGCCGGTCGGCGTCGCCGCCGCACTGGTCAGCCGGGATCTCGCCGGCCAGGCCCGGCACTGGTGCCTGCTGCCTGACCACGGCCGGCAGCCGACCGTGCGGCACGCCGCCGACGTACTGGGCCTGACGCCGATCGTCGACCTGCGACTCGACCTGGGTGAGGGCACGGCGGCCCTCGCCGCGTTGCCGCTGTTGCGGTGCGCGCCGACGCTCGCCGGTGCCCTCGGCGAACATCCGACGCCGGCCGGGTCGGCCGACCCGGTGTCGGTCGACACCGGGCAGGACCGCGCTGCCGAGGACGACGCCGACGAGGTGACGTTGTTCGTCGAGCCCGACGACGAGGTGACGTTGTTCGTCGAGCCCGAACCGGCCGGCCCCGGGCCGGCGAGCACCGATCCGACCCGGTGACCGACGCCGGCCAGGCCGGCCCGGCACTGCGACTGACCGCCGGGATCCGGCTCGCCGTCACCACGTTCACCGTGCTGCCGGTGCGGCCCGGCCGGGTGGACCGGCAGGTGGCCGCGGTCGCGATGGCACTCGCCCCGGTGGTCGGCACCGGACTCGGCTGCTGCCTCGCCGGGGCGCTGCTCGCGCTGTCGTACGCCGGGACGCCGGCGCTGGTCGCCGCGGCCGTGATGACCGGCCTGGCCGCAGCGCTGACCCGTGGCCTGCACCTGGACGGGTTGGCCGACACCGTCGACGCGCTGGGTTCGCACCGGGACGCGGCCGGCGCTCTGGAGATCATGCGCCGGCCGGACATCGGCCCGTTCGGTGTGGTGGCTCTGGTCGTGGCGCTGCTGGTGCAGACGGCGGCTGTCGCGGCCGTGGCGGCGGACCGCCCGTGGCCGGCGGTGCTGGCCACGGTGGCCGCAGCGGCCGGCACCGGTCGACTCGCGGTCACCTGGGCCTGTCGGCGTGGCGTTGCGGCTGCCCGCCCGGACGGGCTCGGCGCCCTGGTCGCCGGCACCCAGGGTCGGCTGGCGACGCTGACCGGGACGGTGCTCGTCGCCGCGGTCGCGGTGGCGGCGGTGCCGGGCCGGCCCTGGCAGGGACCGCTGGTGGTGCTGGTCGCGGCGCTGGTGTGGCTGGGCCTGCTGCGGCACCTGGTGCGCCGGTTCGGTGGGGTGACCGGTGACGTACTGGGCTGCGGGGTCGAGGTCACCACGACGCTGGCCTACCTGGGATTGGTGACCGGTGGGTAGTCCGGCGGTGGACGGCGGCCGGTCGGAGTAGCGTTCACCTCGCCAGGTATCACCGACGCGAGACTCACCCGACCGGGGGCGCCCATGGCCAGCTCGGACGACCTGCTGCTGCCGGTCCCGGTGCCGGAGTCGCTCACGGCCACCTACCTGGTGCCGATCGTGCCGCCGGACGCCCCGGTGCCGACCGCCCGGGAAGCACTCGACCGCCTCGGTGACCGGTTGTCCCAGCCGGTGCGTGACCTGGCCGGACAGTTGCTCGGCAGTCCGCTGCTGACCGTGCAGACCCGTCCGATCGATCAGCTGCCCGAGTTGCCACCGGACCTGCTGGCCGCGTTCGGCGCCACCGGCGGACAGTTGGCACGGTTGCGCAGCGCGCAACGGTGCGTCGTGGTGCAGGCCAGCTACCGGCCCGGCTGGCCGCCGGCACACGAGTGGGGCGCACGGGCAGTGGGCGCCGCGTTGGCCGACGCGCTCGGCGTCGACCTGATCGACCTGTTCGGGCTGCAGTTCCTGGACCCGCCGGCCGCGCTGCGCTCGCTGCCCGACGCCGACGGCCGGATCCGGCTGGTCGACTGGATTCTGGTGCCCTACTCGCCCGACGACGAGGGCCTGTGGTTCACCACCAAAGGGCTGCGTCGCTTCGGTCTGCTGGAGCTCCAGGCGCAACGGGTGCCACCGCGCTACGTCCGTGCCTGGGGCGCGATCATGACGGGCGTCGGTCGCCGACTGCTGCGGATCTGGACGGAGGCGCTGAGCGATCCGGACCCGCCGGCGTTCGTCCAGCTGCCGGTCCAACTGGCGGTCACCGGGCACGACATCGCAGTCGCGTACGGCAACCAGGACCGGCACGATTCTGCGGGCTCCGCGCTGCTGCGCATCGCGCTGGATCCGTCGACCGATCCGGACGCCGACTCGTTCCTCACGCTCGGCCCGCCGCAGCCGCTGGCCGAGGCCGATGCCCGTCGGTACTTCGCCCAGGTCTGCGGCGAACTGTTCGGGGCCGGGCAGCCGGAGATCCACTACGCGCGGTCGAGCGACGCGATGGCGCAGGCGATCGCGACCGCCCGCCGGTCGCTCGGCGAGATCCGCGCCCGGTTCCTCGCCGACGGGCTACCAGGTGGCGGCCAGCTGCTGGTCAAGTACGGTCTCGCCGCACCGGACGGACGTGAGTACGTCTGGGCCAGCGTCACCGGCTGGCCGAACCCGGGCCGGATCGTGGCAGCCAGCACGGTCGACGCGGCGAGCGACCCGACGGTGCGGGTCGGCAGCCCGGTCGTGGTGGACGCCGCCGACGTGGTCGACTGGGCGCTGCTCGACGACGGCCGGATGGCTGAGGGCGGCTGGACCGAGGCGGTGCTGGACAGCGGTGACCGGGCCAGGCCCGCCACGCAGTGACCGACACCAGACAGGGCAGGCCTGGCCCGGACCGACCGTGGCCAACCGTGCCGTCAGCGCACCGACGACGGCACGAACGGCGGGCGCACCACCTGCATCGGCGCCAGCCGGCCGCGCACGTCGACCTGCACCTCGACGCCTTCGGCCGTGACTGCGGCGGTGTCCAGCAGCGCCAGCCCGATGCCGGCCTTTCGGGTCGGTGAGAAGGTACCGCTGGTCACCTCGCCGATCCGGCAATCGTCGAGCAGCACCGGCATGCCCGGCCGGGGAATCGCCCGCTGCACCGCCCGCAGGCCCCACAGCAGCCGGGCCGGTCCGGCCGTCTTCTCCGCCAGCAGCGCGGCGCGGCCCCAGAACTGCGGCTTGCGCCAGCCGACCGCCCAGCCGAGCCGGGCCTGCACCGGGGTGATCTGCGGGCTCAGGTCCTGGCCGTGCAGCGCGTACCCCATTTCGGTCCGCAGGGTGTCGCGGGCACCCAACCCGCAGGCCTGCGCGGCCACCGGCGCCCGACCCGCCAACAGCGCGTCCCACACCTGCGCAGCGTGGTCGGCGGGAACGACCAGTTCGTAGCCGTGTTCGCCGGTATATCCGGTCCGGCAGACGACGACCTCGGTGCCGCCGAGCCGGCCGACGGCGAGACTCATGTACGGGTGCCCGGTGGGCAGGCCCAGTCCGTCGAGCAGCGCCACGGCGGCCGGCCCCTGCACGGCCAGGACGGCGTACCCGGTGTGCTCGTCAGTGACGGTGACGCCGCCGGGGGCGGCGTCGCGTAGCCGGCGCACCACCTCGGTGGTGTTGGCCGCGTTGGGAATCAGGAAGACGTGATCGTCGGCGTGCCGGTACGCGATGATGTCGTCGACGACACCGCCGGTCACCTCGTCACAGCACAGGGTGTACTGGGCTGCTCCGGCACCGATCCGGTCCAGGTCGTTGCTGAGGCAGGAGTTGACGAAGCCGACCGCTCCCGGCCCGGTGATCCGGGCCTTGCCCAGATGCGACACGTCGAACACACCGACCGCACGGCGTACCGACTCGTGTTCACGCAGTACGCCGCCGCCAGCGTACTCCAGGGGCATCTCCCAGCCGCCGAAGGCGGCGAACTTCGCGCCCAGCGCGGCGTGCCGGTCGTGCAGGGGGGATCGGCGCAGCGGACCGCTGCCGGTCAGGGTCACCTCGGACATGGGTCGCAACTTACCCGCGGACCCGCAGGTGGTTAGCATCGGCGGGCACCACCCTGTCCGGCGGATCATGTCGCGCCGGAGACCAACCCGCCGGTCGCTCACGAAGCGGCCGGCCCAGCCGCCGGAGACGCCGAGTGACATCATTCACCACCACCCTGGACCTGGTCGACACCGATCCCGCCGAACTGGCCGTCGACGCACTCGTCATCGGCGTACACAGCCAGGACCAGCCGGCCGGCGGCCAGGCTGCGGCGGACGGCCCGCTCCCAACGACCGGTCTGCTGTTGGCGAGCGGCGCGGAGAGCATCGCCGTCGCGTTCGAGGGCCGGCTCACCGAGACGCTCGCCCTGCTGGGCGCCACCGGGTCAGCCGGTGAGGTGATCAAGTTGGCGACGCTCGGCACCATCGGGCCGCCGTTGCTGGTCGCGGTCGGGCTGGGTCCGGAACCCGCCGGTGCGGCACCGGCTCCGGAAACGCTGCGCCGGGCGGCCGGCGCGGCGGTCCGGGCGCTCGCCGGCACCGCCCGGGTCGCCCTGGCGTTGCCGATTCCCGACGACTCCGACGGCCCGGCGGCGCTGCGCGCGGTGGCGGAGGGCGCGCAGCTGGGCAGCTACCGGTTCGCCGGCTACAAGACCCGTCCGCAGCCGGGCCGGCGGGCGCCGGTCGCCTCGGTCACGGT
Source organism: Micromonospora sp. LOL_023 (assembly GCF_048060115.1). Lineage (NCBI taxonomy): Bacteria > Bacillati > Actinomycetota > Actinomycetes > Micromonosporales > Micromonosporaceae > Micromonospora > Micromonospora sp. LOL_023. The sequence goes on along the minus strand of NZ_JBHMIM010000020.1, from coordinate 3,862 downwards.
GCAGGTGACCGACGCGGCCGACCCGGCCGCGCAGGCCGAGGTGGTCCGGGCCGCCGCCGTCACGGCGGCGGTGGTGGCGTGCCGCGACTGGGTGAACACCCCGCCGAACGAGCTGCGGCCGCCGGCGTTCGCCGAGTCGGTCGGCGCGGCGGCCAGCGCGGCCGGGCTGGACGTGCAGGTGCTCGACGAGCAGGCGTTGGCCGACGGCGGCTATGGCGGAATCCTGGCGGTCGGCGGCGGATCGACCGCCGCGCCCCGCATGGTGGTGCTCTCCTACACTCCGCCGGGCGGCGCCGCGCAGGACGCGCCCCGGGTCGCGCTGGTCGGCAAGGGCATCACCTTCGACACCGGCGGGGTCTCTATCAAGCCGGCGCAGGGCATGTGGGAGATGAAGTCGGACATGGCCGGCGCGGCGGCGGTGGGCGCGGCGATGCTGGCGATCGCGGCGCTCAAGCCCTCGGTCGCGGTCACCGCGTATCTGCCGATGGCGGAGAACATGCCCTCGGGTACGGCCTACCGGCCCGGTGACGTGGTCACCATGTTCAACGGCAAGCGGGTGGAGGTGCTCAACACCGACGCCGAGGGCCGGATGGTGCTGGGCGACGCGATGGCCCGTGCCTGCGCCGACGGTTGTGACTACCTGCTGGAGACGTCCACGCTGACCGGCGGACAGGTGGTCGCGCTGGGCAAGCGGATGGCCGGGGTGATGGGCAGCAGCGAGCTGTGCGCGCGGGTGCAGGCGGGTGGCGAAGCGGTGGGCGAGCCGGCCTGGCCGATGCCACTGCCGGACGACGTACGCAAGGGCATGGAGTCCGACATCGCGGACATCTGCCAGGTGAACTCGTCGATGGACCGGGCCGGACACATGCTCCAGGGCGGGGTGTTCCTGCGCGAATTCGTCAGCGACGATGTTTCCTGGGCGCACATCGACGTCGCCGGGCCGGCGTACCACTCGGGTGAGCCGAACGGCTACTGGAGCAAGGGCGGCACCGGAGTGCCGGTGCGCACCCTGGTGCAGGTGGTCGAGGACATCGCGGCCAACGGCTGACGCGCCGACGGTGCCCCGGGGCGTCAGCGTGGAACTTGTCGCGCCCGATGCCCCGGGGCGACCACTCGCCGGGCGGGCGGTCAGCCCCGGTCGGCCCGCTTGCGCCGCTCGTTGAAGTCACGCATCCGCTGTGGGTAGCCGACGAGTGCCACGTCGTAGATCGGGATCGCCATCTTGTGGGCGAAGCGACGGGCGGTCTCGGGTCCGTCCACCCGGCGCCGGGTCCACTCGCCGTCGTGGGCGATGAGCATCACCGTCGTCTCGGTGACAGTGGTCCGTGGCTCGATGAAGGCTTCCACTCCCCGACGACTCCGGATGAACTCCTCAAGATGCGCGAGATCGGCACGATTCGCTGGCCGACCACCCGGCCCCGCACTCGACTGCTTGCGCCGACGAAACCACGCCACCGGCGATCTCCTCCCCTGCTGTCGGGCGCTACCGCACCTCGACGATCAGGCACCGGCACGCCGTCGGGCGCCGCTGGTGCGGTCGGACCGGACCCGCCACCGGTGCCCGCGTGCATTGACGAACAGAGCAAGCCTACGTTGCTGCCACGTGTCGTTGGGCACCTCGTTGAGCGTTCAGACACTACAAGTGACAAGATGGCCGGGGTAAGTCTGCCCGTTCCATGGGACGACGTGTGGGACGGCCCTCCTGTGCAGCGACGCGATCTGGGAGTGAACTGTGAGTGAGCCGAACGGCGGGACCTTCGATGTGGTCATCCTCGGCGGCGGTAGCGGTGGCTACGCGGCCGCCCTGCGCGCCGTGCAACTCGAGCTGTCGGTGGCGCTGATCGAGAAGGACAAGGTCGGCGGCACCTGCCTGCACCGTGGCTGCATTCCCACCAAGGCGTTGCTGCACGCCGCCGAGGTGGCCGACACCACGCGTGAGTCCGAACAGTTCGGCGTCAAGGCCGACCTCGTCGGCATCGACATGGCCGGGGTCAACAGCTACAAGGACGGCGTGGTCGGGCGCCTGTACAAGGGCCTGCAGGGCATGATCAAGTCTTCGAAGATCACCTACGTGGCGGGCACCGGTCGGCTGGTCGGCCCGGACACGGTCGAGGTCGACGGCGCCCGGTACACCGGCCGCAACGTGATCCTGGCCACTGGCTCCTACTCGCGCAGCCTGCCGGGCGTGGCGGTCGACGGCGAGCGCATCCTCACCAGCGAGCACGCCTTGGAGCTGGACCGGGTCCCCACCTCCGCGATCGTGCTCGGTGGCGGCGTCATCGGCGTGGAGTTCGCCAGCGTCTGGCGCTCCTTCGGCGTCGACGTCACCATCGTCGAGGCGCTCCCCCGGCTGGTCGCGGCCGAGGACGAGGAGTCGTCGAAGGCCCTGGAGCGGGCGTTTCGCAAGCGCGGGATCGCGTTCAAGACCGGCAAGCCCTTCGAGAAGGTCGAGCGCACCGAGTCCGGCGTCGCGGTGACGATCGCCGGCGGTGAGACCCTCGAGGCCGAGCTGTTGCTGGTCGCCGTCGGGCGCGGCCCGGTCACCGCCGACATCGGGTACGCCGAGCAGGGTCTGAAGATGGACCGGGGCTTCGTGCCGACCGACGAGCGGCTGCGCACCAACCTGCCCAACGTCTACGCCGTCGGCGACATCGTGCCCGGTCTTCAGCTGGCGCACCGCGGGTTCCAGCAGGGCATCTTCGTCGCCGAGCAGATCGCCGGTCTCAACCCGGCGGTCATCGACGAGAATGGCATCCCCCGGGTCACCTACTCGGACCCGGAGCTCGCGTCGGTCGGCCTGACCGAGGCGAAGGCCAAGGAGCAGTACGGGGCTGACAAGATCAAGACCTACAACTACAACCTCGGCGGCAACGGCAAGAGCCAGATCCTCAAGACCACCGGTTTCGTCAAGCTGGTCCGGGTGGTCGACGGCCCGGTCGTCGGCCTGCATCTGGTGGGCGCCCGGGTCGGCGAGCTGATCGGCGAGGCGCAGCTGATCTACAACTGGGAGGCCGACCCGGCCGACGTCGCACCACTCGTGCACGCCCACCCCACCCAGGGCGAGGCTCTCGGCGAGGCCCACCTGGCCCTGGCCGGCAAGCCGCTGCACGCACACGCCTGACTAGAGGAGTCTTGAGATATGCCGGTATCGGTCACCATGCCCCGGCTCGGCGAGAGCGTCACCGAGGGCACCGTCACCCGCTGGTTGAAGCAGGAAGGCGACCGGGTCGAGGTCGACGAGCCGCTGCTTGAGGTCTCCACCGACAAGGTCGACACCGAGATCCCCTCACCCGCCGCTGGCGTACTCAGCCGGATCGTGGTGAGCGAGGACGAGACCGCCGAGGTGGGCAGCGAGCTCGCGGTCATCTCCGGCACGGACGAGGGCGGGCAGGACAGCTCGCCGGAGCCCGCCGCACAGCCGCAGGCCGCGACGGAGCAGCCGGCTGAGCCGCAGCCAGAGCCAGAGCCGCAGCCGCAGAGTGGCGGGGCCGCGCAGAGTGGCGACGCCACCGCGGTCAAGATGCCCGCACTCGGGGAGAGCGTCACCGAGGGTACGGTGACCCGCTGGCTCAAGCAGGTCGGTGACTCGGTCGAGGTCGACGAGCCGCTGCTCGAGGTCTCCACCGACAAGGTCGACACCGAGATCCCGTCACCGGTCGCCGGCACCCTGTTGGAGATCAAGGTCGCCGAGGACGGCACCGCCGATGTCGGTGCCGAGTTGGCGCTGATCGGCAGTGCCAATGGTGGCGCGCCCGAGCCGGCGCAGCCCGAGCCGGCGGCAGCACCCGCCGCCCCGGCGCAGCCCGAGCCAGCCGCGGCCCCGGCGCAGCCCGAGCCAGCCGCGGCCCCGGCCTGTGCCTCG
>NZ_JBHMIM010000019.1:0-109522 GCF_048060115.1 Micromonospora sp. LOL_023 | reverse complement strand
CGTTCCTGTGAGCTGCTGGAGGTCTCCCGGTCCGCCTACTACCAGCACCGTGCCGGGCCGTCGCGGCGGGAACGCGACGACGTCGACCTGACCGCCCGCATCGCGGATATCCACGCCGACTCGGCCGGCACCTACGGCGCGCCCCGGGTCCGGGCCGAACTCGCCGCCCAGGGGCGGCGGCACTCCGGCAAGCGGGTCGCCCGGCTGATGCGGGACGCCGGGTTGTGTGGTCGGATGCCGAAGCGGTGGCGGACCACGACCGTGCCCGACCCGGGTGCGGCGTTGTCGGCGGACCTGATCCGTCGGGACTTCGACGTCGCCGCCGGCCGGGTCGACACCCGCTGGTGCGGCGACATCACCTACATCCACACGTGGGAGGGCTGGCTGTACCTCGCCACCGTCATCGACATCGCGTCACGCCGGGTGGTGGGCTGGGCTACCGCCGACCACCTACGGACCGATCTGCCCGCTCAGGCATTGTCCAACGCGATCGCCGTCCGACGCCCGACCGGGCCGGTGATCTTCCACAGCGACAGGGGTTGCCAGTACACGAGTGCGCAGTACGCCCGGCTCGCCGACCGCAACGGGGTGCGGTTGTCGGTCGGTGGGCGGGGTCAGTGCTGGGACAACGCCGTCGCGGAGTCGTTCTTCGCCACGATCAAGACCGAACTGCTCGACCGGAGGGCGTGGCCGACCCGGGCCGCCGCCCGTGCGGCGATCTTCGAGTGGATCGAGGGGTGGTACAACACCCGCCGCCGCCATTCCACCTTGGACTACATGAGTCCGGCCGAGTATGAGGCGACGGCCTATTCCCGCAGGCCAGCCAGCAAGGTAGCGTGAGATCAACTTACCGACCCTGTCCGTCAAACCGGGTCAACCCCAGACGTCGGTGATCCGTTTGAAGGCGAGCAGTTCGCGCAGCTGCGGGGCCCAGCCGATCTCGCCGCTGTCGTACTGGGTGGCGAGGTTGCGGGCGGCGCGGACCATCCGGGAGTCGACGCCGAGCGCGGCGGCCAGGTCGTAGTCGGAGGAGACCTTGACCTGGGTGGAGAACCGCGAGGAGAGGGCCTCGGTCAACACGGCGCCGTGCACGCCGGGGTTGTGGCCGGCGACGACGTAGAAGCCGGGGGCGGCGGTGACGACCCGGCCGGCGGCGGCCTTGAGAATGATCTGCCGTCGGCCGTCCATGGCCGGGTAGACCACGGCGAGGACCTTCGGCTGGATCAGGGTGGCGTCGTCAATGAACAGCACCCCGCCGGCTTCCATCGCCCGGGGCAGCGGGCCCGGCACGAACTCGTAGCCGCCGCTGTCGGTGGGCACGTAGTCCCCGACGATGTCGCCGACCGTGGTGTCGCCGTCGCCGGGCACCGTGTACAGGTCGGTGCCGAACGCGGCCTCGATCAGCGAGGTCTTGCCGGTGCCGGGCGGCCCGTACAGCAGCACGGGCACGTCGGCGTCGCGGAGGTCTCGCAGTACGTCGACGTCGGGGCGCTTGGCCAGCAGCCGCGGGTAGTACAGCTGCCCGTTCGGGCGCCGCACCGGCCCCGTGGTCGGCTTCTTCGGCGCGGGCGCCGCCGGTGCCGCGGGCCGCGGAATCGCAGCCGCCGGCTGTGTGGGGTTGGTGGATGCCGCCGGGCGTGGGGCTGGGGCGGCCGGCCGGGCCGGGGACGCGGGTCGAGCGGTGGTGCTTTGCGGTGCGGGCGGTATCGGCGTCGGGTTCGCCCGGTGCTCCGTCAGCCCGGCCAAGGTGATGCGGTACTGCTTGGGCGAGCTTGGCAGGAGTTCGACGTGGCCGCGCGCGACGAGCCGGTCACACGCCTGACCGATCGCGCCAGAGGACCGTCCGGCGAGGACCCCGGCGATGTCGCCGACGTCCAGGGCGACGCCGGCGCTGGCCAGGACCGCGAGGACCTGGTTCTGCAGCTCGCCGGCGCGTAGCCTCGGCAGCCCGCTGACCGCGTTGATCCCGGCCGCGCCGGCAGGTGTGGCGGGCGCACCCGCTGTCGGTGTCGTCATCGCCGGTCCCCTGACGCCGTCGATCGGTGCGGCGCAGACACGACTACCGTTGCCGCTCTCGCTGATCAAGTCGCGGTCGGGGCTGTGGTGCGCTGGTGTGGGTGGAGAGTCCATCCGTTGTTCCTCCTGAGAAAAGGGACAGGAGGTGGCCACGCCTCCGGCGTGGCCACCTCCCGGTCGGGAATTGGGGTTGGTGCCGCGCCGAACCGCCGTCACGAGGCGGGGCGGACAACCGGTGGCGGTGCCGAAAGCGGGGCGTCGGTCAGCTACGGATGACGCCGCGGGAACGGGTGGAGCTGGTGCCGCTCGCCGGAGTGTCCGGACGTCGAGCGGAGCCGGGATCGGGTGGCGTGGGTGCGCCGGTCACGGCTTTACGTGGTCTGCCACACCCCAGCGGTTGCCGGTGCCGTTGAGGCCGTCACGCGTGCCGCGCGATACGATCTGACCACGCTCGTCGATGATCTCGACGCGCCAGAACACCGACAGGGTGCGGTACTCGCGCTGCACGTGGTGTTGCGCTGCGGTGAGGCTAGGGAACAGGGTCCCTGTACCGGCGGATACCTCACTGATGGGGTGAACGCTCGGGTTTCCCTCCAGATACCGATGCCCTCGGACGGATACAGCGAGGATTCTGAGCATCTCGCCTCCTTTCTGGGGTAGAGGAATTGCTTTAGGGCTCGGCTCGCGCCTTGGCCGTGCCGGCCCGCGGTACCGGGCCTCGCCCAGGCGGGCCAGTACGGCCCGGGGCGCGCCGGGCCGGGTGGCGGGCCGGGTTCTACTCCGGCCACTCCTCCCACGTCCACGTACCGGCGCCAACGGCGAACATGTCGTCGTCGTCCGGGTGGATGACCTCCTGGACGCCCTCGTCGTGGAACAGGAGCACGTTGCCGTCCTCGAGCAGCTGTCCGGCGAGGGAGTCGGGGTGCTGCCCGCTGCGGTGCCAGTCCTCGTCCAGGTCGGCCATCAGCCGGGCGACGATGTCACGGGTGAAGCGGGGCCGGGCCCAGCCGTTCCAGCCCGCCTGCCAGATCTGGCAGGGGTAGGGCCCGCCGTGGGCGCCGGCGATTCGGACCACGCCGGGACGCCAGGGCGACGCGACCGCGGCGCGACTGCCGCCTGGGGTGAGCAGCCGCGCGGCACCGGTGCTGACCGCGGTGGACAGGAGCACGGCGACGGCCCGGTAGGCGCGCTCGATCGCGGTAGCAGCGTCCGCGACGATGCCGTGCACGTAGTCCGGGTCCTGGCTGATGGTGTAGCGCAGGCCGGGGTCGTTGATGTAGCTGGCCTGTTCGATCAGGACCGCGCACAGCCGGGCGGCCTGTGTGTCGGTCGCGGGGACGCCCGGGTCGGTGAGGAGCGAGGTTTCGTCGAGGTCGTAGCCGAACTGAGCGGCCACCCGGACGAGAGGGCTTTTCGACGGAGGCATGGATTTCTCCCAGCGAAGAGGCAGCGGCGCCCACGAAGGCGAGCCCGCCCAGTGGTGGGTGGGCCAGCCTTCGGGGCGCCGCATGCGAATGATTGGAGCTGGATTGACCTGAAAACCTCGGCAGCGGGCTGCCGGAGTGCGCTGTCGCCTACCGGTGGGCTGGCGGCAGACCGGCGGGCCGGCGGCGCGGATTAGCCACCGAGGTTGACGCGCCGGCGCCCGGCTACTGAGTTGCCGGGGACATGGTGATGAGGCTCGGGTCGACGAGGGTGCAGAAGCTTCGGTGGACACCACGCCAGTAGCGGCCGTTGTCGCCGCCGAGCTTGACCAGGGAGACCTTGTCGCCGCTCGTCCGCAGGACGACGTAGAGCTGGCCAGCCTGCCCTGTCCACCGTGGCCCGGCGACCGTGACGACACTGCCGGCCCACAGGGTGACCGGGTTGGCTGGGGCCGGATGCGTGCCGTCCGGCTGTTCGGCAGCGGCGGTGGTCTCCGGCGTGGGCTCAAACATGTCCTTGGGTGCCCGGATGGGACGCCCGCCGCTGACGGGAGCGGCGTCGAGGTTCACTCGGTGAACCTCGACCACGCGATACACGACGTTCTCCTCGCCAGGGCGAGCGAAAACCGGGCTGATGACGACAAGGTCATCCTTGCCGAAGGTGTGACTGGGCATGGAAAGTAACGCTCCTGTGTCGATTCTTGGGCACAACAAAGCCCCATGCGCGGGGCGTGGGGCCAGGCGAATCGCGTCGCTGTCTCCCACAGCGACACCCGGGTTCGTAGTGAACGCGGCGAGGACAGCGACGGCGTCGCCGTTAGAGAGCGGTGCCGTTTCGCGCCCCGCCCGTCACACGGGCGTTTCCAGCACCCCGAGTTCGGCGAGCGGAATGACGAGCGTCCGTACTCGATCGACGGCTGCTTGTCGCTCGTCGAGGAGGGTCAGGGACATGTCCGCCAGTGCGCCGGCGACGAGCAGTAGGTCCTCGGGGACGCCGCCGTTGACTTTCGCCGCGTCAAGCATGTGATTGAGGTCTTGCTGATGCTTCTGTATCAGGCCGGTGTTGAACTCGACGGTCGCGGCGGCGCTGATGAGCGCGGTCACGGCCGGGGATAGCAGATTGTTGTGCAACGCGGTCCAGTTGACGGTCGCGCCAACTTCCAGCGCCAGGTCGTTGATGGCTCCCGTGATGCCGCTCATCGGGTTACGGGCGTCCCAGCAGCGGTTGTACGTGAGCGGGGTATTCGTAGCCGTCGTCCCACGGGAACCGGGAGCGCGGGTCCGGCCACACGATCTGCTGCAGGCGCACGCGATCCTTGCCGTACCGGGCGTGGGCCGCACCGGGAAGCAGCGCGTCGGTGGCGGGCCCCTCGACGATGATCGCGTCGTAGCCGACGAGCAGGTCGGCGACGCGTTGGCCGTGGGTGAACCGCTCGGCCCGGGAGTAGACGCGTCCGGCCATGTCGTTCAGCAATGCCTGGGCGATGAGCGGGTCGAGGCCGGCGATGACCAACTCAGGGAAATCATGCTCGGTCAGGCCGACGGTGTAGGCGAACGTGGAGCCGCTCTCCCCGAGATCGGGTAGTACGGCGGTCACTGCCCAGCCGAATTCGTTGATGAGACGTTGTTGGTTTTGGAGGAACTCCTCGAGGGGTGGCATCTTGTTTCCTTTCTTGTTTAGCGGGCGAGGATGGAGACGGCGTCACCAAGAAGCAGCGGGGCGCCGTCTGGCCCCTTGATGTGTTTGTGGACCCAGATGCGATACCGCCGGCCGTCAGCATCGGAGAGGTGACGCCAGTGACCTTTGACAAAGAACCGGACCCGGTAGTGCCATTTCGCTTCACCGGTGTTGCGGTCGGTGACGGGTTTGCGTCGGCGCAGCATGACAACGCGGGTCAGGTGGACGACCTTGTCTCGTTGGGCGCGGCGGCGGGCGGCGCGGTCGAGCGGTGGGGCGGATACGGTGGCGAGGGGTTGGGCCTGGATGGCCCAGAACGCGTAGGCGATGGCGGCGACCGCGTTGACCCGGACGGTCGACTCGTCGATGCAGAACCGCCCGTCGGGGGCTGGTTCCCACTCGATGTCGTCATCGTCGACCGCAGTGAGGTCGCAACGGGCTTCGACCGACCTGCCCACGGGAATCCGGGCCGATGAGGCCAGCACGTACGGGCCGAAGTCCGCCGCGAGTTGGGCGTCCTGTTCGTACTGGGCTCGGAGGCGGGCGGCGCTGGGGTCGAGCGGGTCGTTACGGTCGGCCCAGCCGGTGATCCACCAGTCGGTGCTTCCGGTGCCGATGTTGTGCATCTTGGCCCAGGTGACCGCGCCTATCGATGCGACCTGGCCGTGTGTTCCACGGTGGTAGATCGGTTCGGGCAGGAAGAGGACGCCGCTGTCGCTGGGGGCGATGTCGTCGGGGATGAGGTCGCCGGTCAGGTCGAGTGCCTCGGCGGCGGCGGCCACGATCGCGGTCATCTCGGGGGCCAGCACGTAGGGATCGCCGAGTTGCCACGGCTGGTGGGCGAGCTTGTCGACGGCCGCGAGCACCTTCGGCGTTGTCGTCGCGACGGTCTCCTCGAACGCGGCGTCGAGGTAGGCCTTCAGGTACTGCTGGGCGAAGCGGGTACGGCTGTAGTCGACCATCCGTGACTTGAGGTGGACGGCGGCGCGGGCGTAGCCGGCAAGGGTTGTCTCTTGGTAGAAGCTCAAGGCGCCTCCATGGGGTTGTCGAACCGGCGGCGGAACCGACCCCGGTCGCTGGTCTGTTCGGGACGTCAGGCCGCGAGGCCGAGGGTGGCCATGGGCTGCCGGCGGGGCAGCGGTACCGGCGCCGGCGGAACGGGGCGCGCGGGCCGGAACCAGCCGACGAACCTCTGCGCGGCGGCAGCGACGGCGGTGACGCGGGCGCGTCCCGGCGCGAACCGGTGCGGGCGGGTCGCGGCCTGCTGCGCCCGCTGCGCGTCGCGCAGTGGCGGGCAGGGGTAGGCCTCGTGAACGCAGCGCAGGTTGGCGCAGCGGCCGGGATGGCGCGGGTGGGGCTGGTGATCGGCGGTGACCCGGACGGCCATGCGCCAGAGCATCGGGTCGGTCACGGTCACGGTCACGGGCTCGGGAGCGGGGGTGGTGGGCAGCATGAGGGCGGGTCCTTTCGGCGACCGGGATCGGGCGGGTGGTCACCACCCCTCGGCCGTCTCGGCACGTGGCCTGGGAGCCGTCCTCCTCGCCGTTCGGGCCGGGCGATGGTGACCGCACCGATCGACGCTCGACTCTGCGGAAAGATCAAGTCGTCCAGGGGCGTCGGCGGGCTCCGCGTTCCCGCACGCGGCTTGCGGACCGGCCGAAGTCTCGGTGTGCCCGTGGGTGTCTCTGCGGATGAGGAAGCAGTCGGGCACGGCGGGGTCGTCGTGCCGGTAGTCCTGCAGGCGGGTGTCGTAGTGCGCGGGGTGGCCGCAGTGGGCGCAGCACAGCGGGACCTCGCGGTCCAGGTGCTGCCCATCCGGACCCGCGCTGGTGGTGTGGTCGTGAGCGCTGAACGTGCAGCGGCCGTAGGTACAGAACGGGCGGCCGGGCGTTCGTAGCCGCCGGCTGACCTCGTCCGTGACGGCGTTGGCGAGGTCGAGGTCAGCCTGGCTGCTGTAGTGGGGCAGGCCGGCGGCGTCGAGGTAGCCGTTCGCGTCGAGGTAGCAGTGCAGGTCGACGAAGCTGCCGATACCGGGTGGCACCGCTCCCTCGGTGATGTCGCCGTCGATCTCGGTCATGATGTGGTCGGCGTAGCGGGCCACACGTGGGTCCCCGGTGTGCATCGGATGCTGCTCCTTACTGGTCGATCGAATGCTTCGGCGGGGCGCCGAAGCCGGTCAGCCGGTGGTATTCGTGGGCGGGTGTTTCACGGCGGTGCGGGCGGCGGCGCTGAGCTGGGCGCGGGGTGCGGGGCCCGCCCACCCAATGCCTGGGTGAGCGGGCCGTTCATCACCAGTGATGGGCGCACTGCGTGGCGGGCGCGCTAGACGCGTTTGGCCAGCTCGGTAAGGGCGCGCAGCCCGACGACGACGCCGCGCCGCTGGCCCCACCGCGGCAATTCGGGCCAGCTCTGCGCGGCCGACGGTTGGCCATGGCGTACCCGCGCGACGCGGTGCAGCCCCAGGTCGGTGTCGACGGCGGCGGCGATGCGGACCTCGCGGCGCAGCACCGCGGGGGCCTTGGCGAGATCACCGCGCCGGTAGCCGGGGGTCACCGGTCCAGCCCAGCCCTCGAACAGCAGGCCGAAGCCGACGAGTGCGCGGCGGTCGCGGGCCAGCCAGTCCCGCAGCCAGACTCGGGCGTGCGGTGTGGCGAGCTGCCGGGCGAAGCGCCGGAGTACGACCGGTACGGGCAGCGACTCGCCGGGCCGGGCCGGGTCGGACGCGGTCCACAGGTCCGGGGCGGCCAGGCTCGGGTCGACCTCAAGCGCCCCAAAGCCGGAGCCGGCATCGGTGGCGAGGTCGGCGCGGTCGAACAGGCCGAACACGACCGGGGGCTGGTCCCAGCCGTACTGGTCGGCGGCTGACTCGACGCCGGTCAACACCGCGGGTATCGCGGCGCGGGTGGCAGGGTGCAGCACAGTTGTCCTCCTTGCGGGTAGGTGCGGCTCGAACGCAATGGCGATCCGAGCCATGGACGGGATGGCGCAGGTGGCCCTGGCTCGGACCGGCGGGACGAACCACACGCGAGCGACCGGTGTTGATCAAGTCGCTTGGGTCGTCCGGCGTGAGGCCGCTCAGCTCCGGCGGCCGCGTCGAGGGGGCGCCGTGGTCGCCGCCTCGTCGGCCGTCCACGTGAAGCCGGGCAGCGGAAAGGCGGCGCCGGGCAGGTCCACCAGGTGTGGGTGCAGCCGGCCGTACTCGGCGCGGCTGATCTTGCCGATGAGCAGCGAGTCGCCGACCGCGATCCGTGGGGTGACCCAGGCGGGAACGGCGGCCAGGCGCAGCGGACGCGGGAGCAGCCCAGCGTCGGCAAGCAGATGTCCGAGGTAGACGGTCATTCGAAGCCGGGCGACCGCCACGGTCAGCGGGTCGATGTCGACGCCGTCGACTCCGGCGAGGATCCGCCGGATCGCCTCGCCGGGCGGGAGAGTGTGCCCGCCGGTGATCGGCGGTTGCTCAACCGATCGGGCGTCCATTCGGCCGGCGGTGTACCACTGCCAGAGGTAGTCGACCGCCCGGACCAGGTAGTGGCCGGTGCCGACGGTCGGGTCGATCAGCCGCAGCACGGGCTCTTCGCGGAAGGTGTCGGCGGCTGGGCGGAGGGTGCGATCGAGGATGAAGTCGGCGACGTAGTGCGGTGTCTGCACCAGGGCGTGACGCGCCCGCCGCTGCGGGGACAGGATCTGCAGCAGGTCGCCGATGACCCAGCCACTGATCGACGGCGGATAGCCGTCCTGGTCGGGCCAGGCCAGCGACGGCGCCTGGGTGGCCCACCACCTGATCAGGTCGTCGCAGGCGGCGGCGCTGGGAGCGCCGGCCCACAGCATCGGGTTGTACTCCGGGTGCAGCAGCCACTGGGTGCAAGGGTGCCGGGTGAGGGCTTCGAAAGCGCGGCCGAGCCACAACGGCGCGCTCGCGGCGTTGCGCACGATCCCGGGCGGTGCGCTGCGCAGCAGCGGCTCGACGAGCTGGTGGTCCTCGGCCCAGACGGCGACGCAGGACAGGTAGAGCCAGGCGGCGGCCACCTGTTCCCGCCACTCACGCTCGGCCGTGACGCTGAGTCCGTCGGGAGGGTCTTTGAGCGTGACCGTGGCAGCCAAGGCGTCGACCTGCCGTTGCAACGCACGGTGGAACGCCCTGTCGTCGGCGGGGTTGGGAGTGCCTGGCCGTCGCTGGCTACGGCGGGCGGTCACGGCTGCTCCTCGACCATGGTCGCGGGCGTCCAGCGCCACTGGTAGGCGCCGACGGCGTAGTGGTCGTCGGCGTCGGCCGGTACCCGGTCCTCCTCGATCCACCGGCTGCTGTCCTCGCCGGTGTCCGCTTCCCACTGCACGCTGACGAAGCCGGCACCGAGACGCAGGACGGGGTGTTCACCGGGCATGTCGCCGATCGACAGCCCGTGCAGGTGGTCGGCCATGCGTTCGACCTCGTCGCGGGTCTTGCGCTGCCGGGGGGTGGCGGCGGCGTGTTCGGCCAGCGGGAGGATCTCCTCCACCCGCCACCAGAGTCGACGCGTCATCGTCGTTTGGCTCCTTACATGCGAAAGGCCACCCGGGCGTCGCGCGGGACGCGGGCCGGGTGGCCGTTGGTGAGACAGGGGTGCGCCGTCGGTCGGCGCCGTGGTGCGTTACCGCCGTGGGCGGCGGGGCCGGCGGCGGCCCGGCGGCAACGGGTTGCCGCCAGTGACGTGCTGCGCCCGAGCCGCCGGTTCGTCACCGCCGACGGCTTCCTGCCGTCCGGCCAGCGCGGCGGGTAGTGCGGTGGCCGCCGGGTCGTCGATCAGCGGCGGCCGGCCGAGGTGCGCAAAATCGAGGGCGTGCCGGCCGAGGTCACGTAGGGCATCGTCGAGGTCCTCGTCGATGTCGGCGAGCAGGTCGCACACGGCGGCGAGCGCTCCGGCGGCGGCGCGGAACTGCGTAGGCGGCCGGCCGGTGAGCCGGTCGCGTAGCTGCTGTGCGGCGTCGGTCAGCAGGCGCTGAATCCTGCTTGTGGCGGTGTAGCGGGCGGCGGCGGCGATCCAGTTGTAGGTTCCGTCGTTGCCCTGTCAACGGCAGCGCGGTGACCTGGGCGTCCAGGGTTGCCGGTCAGCGGATGGCGGCTCGGTCGTCCAGGGTTGCGTGGCAGCAGTGGTTGGGTGCTGTGACGTTCGGGTGTAGTGGCAGGTGTGGCAGTGACGGAGTTCGGTGGCCTCACCAGGACGTTCGCAACTGGCACCCACCGGCGTTATGAATGCGTTTCCCCGGCACGCCGGCACTCTCGGTGATCGCATCCGCGTTGTTCTCACGCGTGCAAGCGTTATCCGCGGCTATGAGCGTGCGCCGGATCAAGCGACCGACCGCCTCCGCTGCTCGGTGTCCGAGGGCTTGGCGACGCGTGGACCGGATTTGGCTGGCAGAGGCGGCGGCTCTAACGGTGGAAGGGCCTTGATGATGCAAGGACGCTGGTCGGGCCTGGTGCCGCGCAGTGCGAGCCACAGGAGGAGACAGTTGCGGACTTCCCGAGCCACGGGCGCCATCACTCGGGTGAGCACGGTCGTGGTGGCCAGTGCGGCCAGCGCGAGGCTCAGGAGACTGCTTGCCATGCCGCCTATGGGAGCACCTCGCACGGCTGCTGGCCCACTGCGGCTTGTCCACGACGGGTGGACAAGAAGACCTTGACGGCCCGGATGCAAACCCCTCTATGGTGGCGCGCGTGAGTATCCTGGACGAATGGCAGAACCCTGCCTGGAGGGGAACCCCGTGCACTTCCGACGCGTGGCCGTTTTCCCCCGATATCGCGGTGTTCGAAGCGCGGCGCGCCATTGGCCAACTGGTCAGGACGTTGGGCGAGGCGAATCCGTCCGGCCTTGAGTCATCCGATGTGGACCCAGTGCTGCGCTACATCCGTGCGGCGCGCGATCTGGAAAAAATCATGGGTGTCATTCGAAAGGATCTTGTTGCCGAGGCTCGAGCGCGCGGCCTGACGTGGGAGATGATCGGTCGTAGTGAAGGAACCGGTAGGAGAGCGGCCCACAACGCCTACAGTGACGGGCTCCCAGATGGGCGTCTGGAGCAGCTGAGAGACGAAGCGTTTGTATCGTGGATGGCGAGGCAGGCCGTTAAGCCGCATCGGCCTCCGGAGCAGGTCAGCGGCGATCTAGACGGGTCTACGCCTCTCGATCGGCTCGCGTACCTGGTCCGCCATGCCTGGCATACCCTCACCGAGGTCGATGAGCTGCTGACATTGACCGAATCCAATCACAGGAACGCACTGGATGTCTTGGAACGGCCATGCCGCAGGATCGAGCGGACCATGACGGCAGTGACTCTCGATCATGCCATGTGGGAGGCAATGGCTGACTGGTCCGGTCGGCCGGGGACCAACGATCGGGTGAACTACCATGCGCCCACCACGTATCAGCTACACGTGATGAGGCTGCTCCTATTCGCGTTGCTGCACGCACCCGAGGAAGGTTCTGCGGATATCGACCATTTCCGCATGTTTCTTACCAAGGTGCGGCAAGTTTACGCTACCGTGCTCCTCATCCTCGAACGCCCCGACGTCGGTTGGGCGATACCGTCGCCCGAGTGAAGTAGTGCCATGGTGTGCTGGTATGGATCATAGGTGGCGTCGGTCACCGCGACCGTCGTCGGCACGCGCCCGGTAAAGCTTCTGCGGAACCTACACCAGTTCGCGACGTGCTCGGGCTGCTCGATCGCGGCCTCGGTCAGCCGGTCGTTCGCCAGGCGGTAGCCGGCGGCGCCTGCGGCGCGCCGCAGGAACGTGTCGTCCATGAGGCAGTCACCGCCCCGTGCGCCGTGCGCCGTGCGGCAGGTGCGGTGGATTCTGGGTTCGGGATCATGTCGGGTCCTTCTGCGCGTCGGTGGCGCGCGGTTCGGACGCGAAAGCCCCGGCCGGGGCGGCTCCTGCTGACACGGACCGGCGCACGGCCGGCGGCAGCAGGTGCCCGGGCCGGGGCGATCGTGTCAGGTGGAACGAGCCGGTTGAGGCCGTCGGGACTACGACGGCAGGTGGTGCAAGGCGGAGGGCCGCGGCGGCGACCTCGAGCGGGGACAGCACGGCGGCGTGCGGGTCCGCCGCCCAGGTACCCGGCCAGCGGGCGGGGCAGGGTGACGCCACCATGGCCGGGCCGGCCGTCGCCGAAGGTGTGCCCAGGCGTTGGGGAGCTGCGGTGAGGGCCGGCGTGCGGTGCGGGGTACGGATGGCGGGGTCAGGATGGGCGAGAGGCGTGTCTGCTTCTACTGGGGGGTCGTGTCGGGGTGCTCGGCTGCCCAAAGCCGGGTGAGGGAGCGCAGGTGGTCGATCTGCGCGGCGCGGCGGGCGAGCAGCGCGTCGAGGCGGGGTCCTCGTGCGTGGAGGACGCCGGTGTTCTCGATGAGGGGAATCTGGTCGTGGCGTCCGGCGGCGAGGACCTGCTCGACGTCGCGCAGGCTGCGGTCCAGCGGTGTGATGAGTCCGGCGATGAAGCCTTCGGTCATCTCCAGGGCGGTGAGCGCGGTACGCAGTTCCGTGGCGAGCGTCGGCGTGCCGGGGTCGGCGAGTAGTGCCTCGGCCAAGTGCTGGGGGTTGATCCGTTCGCGGCAGTACTTGGCGGCGAGTCGGGTGTCGATCACGGGGGTGCCCTTTCTGCTGTTCGGGTCGGGGAAAGGCCCGGCCGGGCAGGTGCCGGCCGGGCACGGGTGGTGGTGTGGTCAGCGGAGGTTGTTCGGGTGAGCGGGGTCCGCCGGCGGCCGGTCCCGGCCACCGGGGCGGTCGTGCGGCTGATGCTGTGCGGTGGTGATGAGCGCGCGCGTGGCGGGCGATGGCGACGCTGGGTAGGTGTGGCGGGTGGCGTCAACGCGTGTCGGGCCCGGCCGTGTCAGTTGGGTCGGGCACCCGGTGCCAGGCGCCGTCCAGCCACACCTGCCAGTGGGTGCTGAAGGTGGCCTCGACGGTGGCCAGGTAGGTAGCCAGGCTGGTCCACGCGGCGGGCTGCTGGGGCCGGTCGAGGCCGGTGAAGACGACGAAGTCGCCGCAGGAGTCGCCGTCGTCGTCGACCGACCTGGCCAGGAATGCGCCGGCTGGCAGGGCGGCGATCTGGCGGGTGAGGTCGTATTCGGTGACCAGACGGTCGAGGACGGTCTCCTCGTCGGTGGGCTGGCGCCGGTAGCGGCATCCACGCACGTACTCATCCAGGTCACGCCGGCTGAACCGGGCGGGATCGTGGTAGCTGAGCCAGGTCCCGCCGCCGCGGCCCTCGTTGTGGATGACGCCGATCCGGGTGCCGTCGAGACGGAGTGTGGCGGTGAACGCGACCCCACGGTCGGTGGGGAGTTCGTCGAGGCTGGTGACGGTGAGCCGGTCGTGGGGCGCGTGCAGCGGGCTGTGCCGCAGCGGGATACGGGCGGGTTGCTGGGCCGGGGTGGGTGGTGTGCCGGCGATGCGGGCGCAGTCGGCGGGGTCGACGGCGCGCCAATCCCACACCCAGCCGCAGATCGTGTACCGGCCGTCGGCGTCGGGGCAGATCCGGGAGATCCCGTCGGCGTCGCCGTGGACGCGCCGTTCGTCCAGGATGATGTCGTCGCCGTCGAAGTACAGCGGCGCGCACACAAGGTCGAGTTCGGCGTCGAGAGCCGGCCCGCGCAGACCGTCGCCGTGCAGCCGCCGGCGGGTCTCATCGCGCAGGCGTTCCTGGTCGGCGACGATCGCTTCGGCGACGTCGCGTTCGCAGGAGAACACGGCGTACTGGCCGTCGTATCCACGTTGGGCGTCGAGGCGTCCGACGAAGCCGACTGGGTGGCGGGTCCGGCCGTGGTGGTCGTAGGCGGTCCAGTCCCCGGCGAAGATTCCGATGTCGCCGATCATGATGTGGGTGGCGGCGAGATGGCCGCCGACCGTGGGATCGGCGGGGTGCTGGCCGCGGGTCGGTGGGGTGGTGTGGTCAGGCACTGACTCTCTCCCTTTGTCGAGGCTGGCGCTCATGGGTGGGTTGATTGCGGTGTGGATTCCGCCACCGCCGCTGGGGTGGGTGACGGATTTCAGGTGGGAGGCACGCCGAGCGGGGCGCCTTGCGCGGCCATGAACGGCACGGGGTCGATGGCCCCGTTCGCGCTGGCGTCGCCGTTGTGGTGTACCTCGTAGTGCAGGTGCGGGCCGGAGCTGTTGCCGGTGGAGCCGACGACGCCGATGGGTTGGCCGACGGCGACCTGCTGCCCGACGCTGACGGTCGGCGGCCGGTCCATGTGGCAGTAGCGGGTGAGCAGGCCCCCGGCGTGGTCGATGTCGACGTACCAGCCGCACCCGCGGGTCAGGGTGGGGTGGCCGTCGCGGTGACAGCCCCACCCGGCGCCGGTGCTGGCGTAGACCGCGTTGCAGCGCACGGTGCGCACGGTGCCGGCCGACGCCGCGCGGATGACCGTGCCGCGTGGGGCGCTGAGGTCGACGCCGTCGTGGCCCGGCCGGTCCGAGCTGCGGAAGGCGGATCCGACCGGGGCGAGCACCGGTTGGGTCCACGGGCCGACGGCTCCGCAGCCGGCCAGCCCGTCGGTGGGTAGGCCGGCGGTGGCGGCGATCGCGGCGACCAGTTCGGCGGCTGGCCCCTCCCACTTCGCGTACGCGTCGGGGTAGGCGGAGATCTGCACGGCCTGCGCCGCCTCGGCCAGCGGCATCGTCTGCCAGCCGTCGATCGTGACCAACGTGCCGAAGAACTTCTCCGACGCGTAGACGGGGTCGCGGAGCTGGGCGGGGGTGCCCCATCCTTGGCTGGGACGCTGCTGGAACAGGCCGACGGAGTCGCGGTCGCCACCCGGCAGGTTCCTCAGGGTGCTTTCCTGCATAGCGGTGGCGACCGCGATCACCCACCCGCGTCCGGGTACCCCTAGACGGGCGCCGGTGGTGACGATCGCGGCGGCGTTGCCGACCTGGCCGCTGTCCCAGTCACCCATGGCTGGCCACAGGGTCGGTCCGGCGATCGGCGCCACGGTGGCGGGTGACGAGGGACCGGGCGAGGTGGCCACGGTGACACAGCCGGCGGCGGCGGTGCCGCCACCGACGATGCCGCCGAGACCACCGGCGCAGAGGATGAACACGGCGATGAGCGCCACGGCGAGTGATACCAGGGATCGGAGCGTCATCCCGGCCCCCTGCCGTCGGGACCGGGGTGACGGGTTCGGTAGGGCAGCGCGGCGAAGCCGGGCATGGCGGGTTCCTTCCTGGTTCGCGGTCAGCCGAGGTGGTGGACGCCGACCGGCTCGCCGTCGCCGCTGTGCACGGTGACCGTGTCGTCGACGGGGTTGATCACGTAGATCCACGAGGCGACGAGGTCGACGGCGCGGCTGAGCGGGAAGACGGTGAGCGGCTCCGGATCGGTGTCGTCGAGCGTCATGCCGACCCCCACGACGTGGTGCTGGCCGGGAACCGGCCGCGGGTCCGGGGCGAGGTCGGGTCCGAGGTGGTCCCAGTCGTGGGCGAGGACGGCATCGATGAGGGCGTTCGTGTCACGTCCGGTGGTGGTGGCCCAGATGCCGCGCAGCTGCGGGATGACCGATGAGGGGTTGCCGTCGGAGTGGACGTAGCGGGCGCGGACGATGGTCGGCCGGGCGGGGTCGGCGGCGCCGACGTAACAGGGGGTTCCCACGGGCGGTGTCTCCTCGTGAATCGCTGGATGGGCGCGGGGTATGGCGACGACCGCGCGGGGCATGGCTGGCCGCGCGGACATCGGCGTCAGGTCATCGCAGGCCGGGCGGATCGTCGGCGGTGGAATCGAGGTCGTCGGGGGTTGCGTCGTCGCGGCCGGAGGCGGTCCAGTCGATGTGGCTGTCGTGGCCGCTGGCGTCGAGAGCGTCGTCGATGACGGACTCGGCGGTGCCGAACGCGTCGTCGGGGTCGGTGGCGGTGACGGTGATCGTCAACGGGATGGTGAGTCGGACCTGCCAGTGGCGTGGCAGGCCGGGCAGGTCGAGGAGGTTGAGGAGCCTGTTGGCGGCATCGGGGTCGATGTCGTCATCGCCGACGGCGTCGCGAACGGCGCGCCACACCTGTCGGCGCAGCCGTGCCACCTGTTCGTTGACGGTGGGAGGCGGGGCGGCGGGCGGAGTTGGTGCGGGTTGGTGGGTGCCGAGGTAGTCGTGGACGCGGGTGGCGGTGTGGGTGAGCCAGCCCAGCGGGGCGGGCTGGCCGGGGTGGAAGGCGTCCCAGGCGTCACGCAGGACCGATTCCAGAGCCGCTGGTTGCGGATCGCTGTCGAAGGTGGGCATGTCGATCTCCCGAGGAAGACAGGTGCCGGCCCCGCTCCCGAGCAGGAAGGGCGCGGACGGCGGTGACGGGTGGGTCAGTGGTTGGTGGCGGGCATGGGCGACGCGCACCGTCGGTGGTGGCGGCCAGGCGTGGCCAGCGGTAGCCGATGGCGGAGGCGTCGGAGAGCAGGCCGATGAGTGAGTCCGGCTGCGGATCGGTGGTGGGCGTCCACGACGGCGACGAGCCATTCGGCCGGGTCGACGGAGATGCGTCGGCCCGAACCGTCCACGTCGCGGCGTCCGGCGCGCAGGCTGGCGAAGACCCGGCGGAGCCGAGGCGGGATGTCGGTGTCGGTGTGGTAGGGGTATCGGTGCCGAGCCAGCGCACGCCGGCTGGGTTCGCCCACGCGTGTGGGGTGCGGTGCGGCGGGAACCGCCAGCCGGGATCCAGAAGCCGGGCTGGCGGGACCAGATCGCCGGTGTGCCGGGCACAGACGTACGTCAGCTTAAGGATCGTCCCGGTGCTGCGGGCCTTGGCTGACCGCGTCCGTGCAGCCGTGACAGGTGTTGCCGTCCGGGTCGCGCAGCGTGCCGTGGCACCGCGGGCAAGGGCTCATGGTTGGCCGGGTCGCGGGTCGGGTCGTATTCCGGGTCCCGGGCGCCGGTGAAGCCGCCGCCGAGGCGGTAGTCATCGATGCCGAGTGTCTCCAGTTGTGGCTCGATGATCCGGTCCAGGTCAGCGTCGACGGTGTCGACGGTCGCGGTTGCCGGCACGAGGACGGCGAGCAGCATGTGTCCCATCAGCGGAGACCGCCCTGCGGGGTTGCCGGCTTCGAAACCGGTTCGATGAGCGCGCCGTTGTGCCGGAGGACGGCGCACGCCTCGTGGAACCGCACGAGTGCCTTTTCTCGTTCCTCCCGCACCCGGGTGAGCGCGAGCCCGACAGCCCGCACACGCTCACCGGCGGTGACGAGTTCGGGGCCGTTTGCCCCGTCGTAGACGTTCCAGAGCACCTGCGCGGCCTCGACGAGCAGTTCCTCCTGAACGTTGGCGGCGACGAGAGCGCAACCCGCGGTGACGAAGTCACAGACGTCGGTCGTGTTCTGCGCGGTGGTGACGCCGATTTGCTCCATGTCGAGTGCGGCACTGTCGAGGCGGGCGAGATGCCGCAGGACGACGATGATGTCTGTCACGGATTACTCCAAAATGGGGTGTGGGATGGTGGAATCCGCCTACGCCGGCGCGCAAGGGGAGTTGACGCGGCGGCCGAGCGCGCGGCGGGCGCGTGGGCCGGGGAAGGTCGGGCCCGGTGCAGGTGGCTGTTGCCTTGCGAGCCGGGCCCGGCCATGGCGGTGTCAGCCCTCGTAGGGCGGCGGCCAGTCGCGGGGGCGACCGTCGCTGGGGACGTCGCCCATGTGCTCGGCGTAGCCGTGCACGACGCCGCCGTTGGCCTTGGCCCAGTACATGGCGATGTCGGCCAGGTGCAGCAGGGATTCGGGATCGTGACCGGCCTGGTCGGTGGTCGTGTAGCCGACGCTGGCGACGATGTCGATCTGCCTGCCGTCGAGGGCGAACGGAACCTGGCTGATGTGCCGCCACGCCCGGCTAGCCACCGAGATCGTTCTGTCGAGATCGCCCTGCACGATGAGGGTGAACTCGTCGCCGGAGAGTCGGGCTGCGACGATGTCGGACTGCCCCAGGCGGCGGAGACGTTCGGCGACCTGGGACAGCAGAATGTTGCCGGCTCGGTGCCCGAGTCGGTCGTTGATCAGCTTGAACCCGACGAGGTCGAGGACGATGACGCCGACCTCGCTGTGGGTCTTGAGTGCGTGCGTCAGCCGCTCGATCGCGGCGCGGCGGTTGGGCAGGCGGGTGGTGTCGTCCTCGGTCGCCTGTCGGTGGTACCTGTCGCGTTCGGCTCGCAGAGTTTCGACCAGTTCGTGCGCGTTCAGGACGACGCGGTCCAGCTTTCGCAGCCGGAGCCGGGCGCGGGTCAGCAGGGTCCACAGGCGCAGTGCCCACAGGCCGGCGATGGTCAGCCCGGCGAGGAGCCCGCCAGCGGCGGTGAGGAGGGAGTTCGTTGTCTGAGACACTGTTGTCGCTCCTTGTGTGTGAAGGAGCACCGGGGACGGGCGTGAGCGCGCCAACGTCAAACGCCCGCCCCCGGGCTGCCAGGGGTGAGGGCGCCGCTAATCGGCCTGGTAGGTCGCGACCTTGGTGTCGAGTCGCGTGACGTTGCCGGCGATGACGAGCTTGTCCAGGGCGTTGGCCACTGCCCCCGCGCTGGCCTGGTTGACCTGGGCGCCGTCGTGGGCCTGGTTGATCAGCTTGCAGATCTCCCCGACCTTGTAGGCGGTGTCCGGGTTGCGTTGCAGCAGCGCCAGCACCTCGTCGCGGAGTTCCCCCTTGCGGCGTCGGGGCTGGGCCGGCTTCCGACGGCCGTCGCGCTCCTGTGTGCTGGCTCCAGATCCCTGGTGTTCGATGTCCTCCGTCGGTTCGGTCTCCGATTCGCCGATACGGTCGTCGGCGCGCGGTTCACCGGTCGGCTGATCCTGCGTAGCCCCGCCGCGTGATGCCCCTGGATCTGTCTCCGGCGCTGGTGCGGTCTCCAGCTCGGGCATCGGATCCGGGTCGGGCTCGGCCTGCGGTGCGGCGACCTGCTCGGCCGTCCCGACTGGTCCTGCCGCTTCCGCTGGCGTTGGGCCGGCCTGGTCGGTCTCCGCTGCGGAGTCGCGGGTCTGTTGGTCGGCTGGCGGTTTACCAGGTACCTGGTCCTCGGCAGGTACTCCCGCGCCGAGTTCCGGTTCGGCCTCCGGGCGAAGGTTGGCTCGCCGCTGTGACTCGCCCCCGGCCTGGTCGTCGTCATCCGTTGAGGCAGCGGATGGCGTCTGCATGCTGGTGCTGCCGGCTGCGACCGACGCGGCTGCCGCCTTACCGGTGTCGGTCAATTGCCACAGCGTCGTGCGCTGCTCGGTGCGAATCCGCTCGGCGTGGCCCGCGTTTTCCAGCTCTCGCAGTTTGGGGGTGGTCGTGGGGTAGGCGACGCCGATGGACTTGCCGATGTTTGCGGCGGTGGCCGGACCGAGCTCGGCGAGCGCGGTCAGCACCCGCTCCAGGGTGGATGTTTTCTTGGTGCTGTCGGTCATGCGACGGGTTCCGTTTCTTCCTGCTACCAATGGGTGAGGACGAGGCGTGCACTCATGCACGCTTCGAATCGGGGCGCGATCAAGTCGTTTGGGTGGACTCGCGCGTACCGGGCCGCGACAGCCAGGGCGGTCGTTATGCGCCCTGGCTGTTGGAGCTGCGTACGCGCTGCGCAGGGCTAGTGGGCGCTGTTGTAGGCGTCACGGACGGCCGGAGGGATCGCCCCTCGGGTCCTGGGCTCGGGCAGGTTGTGCTTCTGCCAGTGCGTGGCCCACCACTGCCGGATGCGGGCGTTGAGGGCACGGCGATCGGTGTTGGTGTCGTGCCCGGTCTGCTTTCTCACCGTCGACTTCGGCAGGCGGCGGGCGGCGGTGATGAAGGGCTGGAAGGCTGCGGCCATCCGGTCGAAGTTGGGGCGGGACAGGTCGATCTCGTACAGCACGCCGTTGAAAGCGAACCGGTAGGTCCCAATGTCGTCGGTGGATCCGTCGAAGTCGTCGTAGACGACGCTGGTGGTTCTGGTGGCCATCGGGCCGTGTCCTTTCGATCTGGGATGCAAAAGAGCCCCGGCCGGTACGGCGGCGGGGGCGGTGGGACGTGGGGGTTTCCGGCCAAGGCGCTCGCCGTTGGGTGGGGCTCTGGCCACAGGAGACGGCGGGCTATCGGGCGCCGAGGCCGAGCTTGTCGCCGATGACGGGCCCCTGCCGTACGGCGGCGACCGCGGTGGGCAGGTGCCGGCGCTGCCACCCGTTCAGGGCGGTGGGCAGGTCGGCGCCCCACCGGTAGTGCTGGGTGAGCGCGACGGCCAGGCCGGCGGCCTGTTCGATGCCGTTGTTGGCGCCCCGGGCCGTGTGTGGGCGGACCGGGGCGAGAGCGTCGCCGAGCAGGACAGCGTGCCCGTCGCCGACGGGCCACACCATGCGAGTGGGCGGGTCGATGTCCAGCACCGGCACGGCCATACGGGTGGTGGTGGCCCGCACGACCGCCGCGTGGTCGGACGGAAGCAGGTAGTCGGCGTGCTCGTCGACGTGGGTACGAGCGGCCGGGGTGATGTGCCGCGGCAGGGCGAAGACCCGGCGGGTGGGTGTCGCGCCGAAACGCTGCTCGTACTCGGCGGCGGTGCAGCCGAGGTAGAACGTCCAGTCGCAGCCGCCGGGCACCGGCGCGATGTTGAACTGTGCGCCGGGGCAGGGCTCCAGCCGGACGAAGTCCCGCAGGTCGGGCTGTGGGGTGCTGGTGGCGATCCCGCGGTGGGCGACGTAGCCGGCGTAGTGCAGTTTGCGGGCCGGGTCGAGGAGGCGGCGGCCGATCGAGGATCGGCCGTCGGCGAACACGACCAGGTCGGCCGTCTCGGTGTTCCCGTCGGTGAACCGCAGGACGGGCCGGCCGGCATCCTCGGTCAGGCCGGTGACCCGCGTTCCTTTGCGCAGGACGCCCGCCGGGACCCGGGCGGCCAACGCGCGGTGCAGCAGGGTCCAGGTGGTGTTCCGGCCGGGGTAGGTGCGCAGGACGGTCTGTTCCGGCTGGCGGTCGCGGATCGCGACCTGCCGGATCGTCTCGGAGTCGTAGGCGATGAACTCGCGCTGGGGGATGTCGAGGCGGTCGAGCACGTCGAGGGCGGTGTGTTCCAGGCCGATGAGCCCGCCGCCCAGCGGGGCGGACGCCGGTGTGGCCTCGTAGACCGTGACGTCGAAGCCGGCCCGCAGCAACAGCAGGGCGGTGACGGGGCCGGTCAGGCTGCCGCCGATCACGGCGATGGTCAGCCGGCGGAGTCCGGCGCCCGTGGTGCGGGCGGCCAGGGCGGGGTTCGAGTCCATGGGGGGTTCCCTTCTACGGGGGGGAACCCGGGCACGGCCGTACGGCCGTGCCCGGGGCTGCGCGGTGTGCGCGGGTCGGCCGGGCAACGGCCAGGTCGTGCGAGTGCGGTGGTGCGAGAGTCCGGCGGGCCGGTTTCCGTCGGCGGCCGGAGGTGGTCAGCAGCCGGGGCTGGGAAGCCCGGCGAGAATGGTGCGGGCGTGGGCGAGGAGCCGGTCGGCCACGTCGGTGAGGGGCCCTCGTCGTCGGCGTACTCGGGTTAGTTCGGGTACCAGGTGGCGCGGGGCTCGATGGCCAGGGTGGTCCAGGTCAGGTTCGGGGTCAGAACCTCCACGACGGCGGCACGCTGGTAGACAGCGTGGTCGCGGCGGGTCCGCGCCCGCAGCACCTGCCCGTCGACGTGATGGACGCGCGTGAGGATGTAGCGGCTCAACTCGTCCGCGTCGAAGCTCTTGTCGACGATCAAAGCTGATCCACTCCCCTGGAAGAGGTATAGGGCGGCCCTTGCGCGGGCCGGGCGTGGTGGGATGCCCCAGCCCGGGGCGCCTGGCGGGACCGCCGTGCGCGGCGTCGGCGTCGCGCGATGGCGGGCCGCAGGCTGTCGGCGTCGGGGTCGGCGTCGATGGCGAACATGTCAAAGCCGGCGGCGTGGCCGGCGCGGAGCAGGTCGAGCAGCCTGGCATCGTCGAGGAGGGCGATCTGCGCCTGTATCGGCCGGCAGTGGCGCGGTGGGCTGCCGAGCCACTCGGCCCAGGTGATGCCGTGGCCGTAGTGGCGACCGCGGTACGTGCTGCGGAACGGCTCCGCGTTGATGTCGTCCGCGGACAGGTTTGGGTGGAAGTTCCCGGCAATGTAGAGGCGGTCGTCGAGGTCTCCGCCGCAGTCGCGCATGAGGTGCAGCGCGGGCGGTGTGTGGGTCACGACGTTGCCGTCGATGTCGAGCCGGTGGCGGGTGTTGATCGCGGTTTCGGCCAGGTGCAGCACCGTGGCCAGGTCGAACCAGAGCCGTAGGGGCACGCGGATTCATCCCTTCGGGTGTCGTGGGGAATTGGTGGGGTGGAGCCGGCCGGGCAGCAACACGGGTCCCCTTTGGGTACGAGGGAGGTGTGGCTGGCCCGGCCGGTCTGCGGTCACGAGTGGTGCAGGGTGACGGCGAACAGCCGCTGGGACCCGTCGAGCGAGTCCAGGTAGCGGGCTGCCTGCTCCAGGTAGGTGATCCGGTCGGCGAAGAACGCGCTGGCCGGTTGCAGCCGGTCGCCGGCCTCGGTGAGGAAGGCGTCGGTGCACAACGCCCAGAGGGCGTGGTAGTTGGCGTATGCGCTGGCACCGGCCTGGAACATCTCCAGGTCGCCCAGGTCGAGGTGACCCGGACCGTACGTGGCAGCGTTGTACATGCGCATGGCCTGCACCCGCGGCTGCCGGTTGAACTCGGCGGTCGCGGTGTCCATCGGATACGCCGACGGGTCGGACAGGTGCTTGCGCAGGAAGCTCGGCCACGGGGTGGCCGCCTTCGTTCCCGCGACGACGCGGGCCCAGTGCGCGTGTCGCACGCTGGCCCCGACGTAGGCGCCGTGGCGCATGCCGGCCAGGTCGAGCAGGCGGACGGGTCCGCCGGCGCAGTACCGGGGTCCGGTCTTGGCCTTACGCAGGTCGATGAGCTGGCGGCGCTGCCAGGGGTAGATGGCCGGGGAGGCCCAGTACCGGGGGCAGCTCGTACCCGAGACGCCGAGGTGGCGTTCGAGTTGCCGGGTGCTGTCCAGCACCTGGGCCAGCTCGTCCGAGACGCAGACGATCATGGTGCGAACGACTGCTTCCGGGGTGGCCACGAAGGCCGGGGCGACCGTCGTGGTCGTGGTGGCCGCGGGGGCCGTCTTCTTGGTCATGCGGGGTTCTCCTTCGTGGGTTGGGCGTGCCGTTGGGCACGCGGAGATAGCCGGTCCATTGGGTGCGTGGGCGCCGGCCGGGAGTGGGTTGGGTTGGTGCGAGGTGGTAGGTGCGACCGTCGGGGTTCGTCGCGGGCTGCTGGGCCGACCGGCCGGTGAGGGCGGGTGGACGTCAGGTGCCGGGAGGCGGCGAAGGGTCCGAGGATGGGACCTACCGGGGTGGAGATATATGGGTGTGCTGTAGTGCCGAGAACCGTAGCGGCCTGATCTGTCAGCGCGCGGAGCGCAGCAGATCCCGTAAAGGGCCGCTGACCTGCACTGTCAGACGTGGGCGGCGGTCAAGGACGGCTACTCGCCGGGCCTTGACAGATCACCGTGATCTGACAGCGGGGAGTATGTGGTCTGACAGATACGGTGCGTGTCTGTCAGAGGGGCGTATGGGTGACCTGTTCGGTGCCCGGCTCGGGATCGCGACGGACGAACCGGTTCGGGTTCGTGGCCGCGTACGGGCCGTGGTCGCTAGGGAGTTCGTGCAGGTGACGACGCCGGTCGGGGTCGCTGGTCAGGGTCCAGACGGGCCCTGCGGGGTTGGTGCCGTGCACGGCGGTGGCCATCGGCATCGCGGCGGACGTACCGGCGAGCGCGTCGAGGAGATTGCGCTCGCGGCCTCGGCTGGGGACCCAGAACAGGACCGGGTACCGGGGTCCGAACTCGGTCACCCGCTCGTAGGCACGTAGCTTGGCCAGCACCCTGCCGAGGGGTTCGGTGCCGTTGTCGTGCTCGAGGAAGAACCCGACCGTGGCGTCGCCGACGGTCCAGACGCCGTGGCCGTCGGGCTGGACCCCGGCACCGCCGTAGGCGTCGGTGGCGTGCTGTTCGGACCACCACCGCTCCAGCCGCGCCCGCGGATCGGTGCGGGCGTGAGCGAGCAGGTCGGTGAAGAAGTCGTTGACGCCGAGCAGGTGGCGCAGTTTGCGGCTGCCGACGATGCGGTCGGCGCGGTCGCGGCTGCTGCGCGGCGGTTTCGCGGCGGGGTTGTCGGGGTCGCGGTAGGCGTCGCGGTTGAGCCGCAGGCCGAGCGGTCCGAGCGCGTACAGGTACTGGGTGGAGTCGGCGGCGGCTTCGTCGACGAACCGGTCGACGGCCTCGATGCGGTGGAGCAGGGTCAGCCGCAGGCGGGCGGAGCGGCCGGAGGGGAACAGGGCCTTGGCGACCTGGCGGGTGGACAGCAGGTAATGCTCGGCGAGCCAGGACAGCAGAAGCCGGTCACGTGAGGTGAGACGACGGGTGTGCAGATACGGGTCGGATGAGGGCGAGCGAGGCGGAAGACGGCTGGACACGGTAGGTACTCCTAGGGAAGAGAGCCCTCCATACGGAGGGTGTCTGAGTGGGGTTCAACCACAGTGGTTGGTTGACACGCCGCGGTGCGGCAGGAACAGAACGTCACCGGTGATCTGTCAGCCGGTGTCGCAGATGAGGGTGGAAGGGGTGGTGGATGCCCATGGGGATCCCGCTACGGAAGCCGACGTCTGTCGCTGTGACAGATCGGTCACGACGAGGCCTTGCCGCCTCTGCGGCGCCGGTCGTCCGGTTTCTGGCTGTGCTGCTTGACCAGGGCGTCGATGGCGGAGGGGTCCTGGGCGGGGACTGCCTTGGCGACCTGCTGACGGATCGCGGTGGCCTCGCCGACCACCGGCAGCGGCGGGCGGGTCCGCATGGTGAACGCGGCGGTCTGCCGGCCGTCCACCACCAGGCGACCGACCGCCGTGTATGCGTCGAGGTGGGCCAGGTCGTGCTCGTCGAGTTCCGGCAGGGTGTGCCGGGCCAGCACGCGGGCGTCCTCCGGCGCCACACTGAAGTAGATCTTGTTGCGGGCGTTCGCGCTGACCGCGGCTAGGAGTTCGCGGGGGAACTGGGCGAGATCCTGGTGCGCGAGGGTCATCGCGAGGCGGTACTTGCGGGCCTCGGCCAGCATCGCGTCCAGACTCGCGGCCAAGGTCAGGAAATTCTGGGCCTCGTCGAGATAGATCGAGCAGTCCTTGCGCCGGTCGGCGGGGATGCTGGCGCGGGCGGTCGCGGCCTGCCACACCCTGGCCAGGATCAGTGAGCCGAGCAGCCGGCTGGTGTCCTCTCCGAGTTCGCCCTTCGGGATGCGGACCAGCAGCACCCCGCCGTCGAGGATCTTCGACATGTCGAAGCTCGATTTGGGGTAGCGCATCGTCTTGCGGACGAAATCCCGCAGGAGGAAGGCGCGTAGTCGGGCCAACACGGGGCCGATGATCTGCGAGCGCAACGCCGGGGACAGCTCGTCGTACCACTGCCAGAACCCGTGCAGCCCGTCCGGATCGTCCAGGTCCACGGTCATCGCCGAGCGGAACTGGGCGCTGTTGAGCAGCGGCGGGATGTGCTGGAGGGTGACGTTGGCGTGCCGCAGCAGGGTCAGGCAGGACACCCGCATCACGTCGTCCATCCGCGGCCCCCACGCCTTCGAGAAGATCGACCCGAAGATGCTGACCAGGTTGTCCACGACCAGGTCCGGGTCGTCGCCTTCGAGGGGGTTCATCGCTGGCGGGTTGGGCTGGGCGGGGTCGAACAGCACCACCCGGTCGGCCATGGTCGCGGGGATCCGGTCGAGGACGTCGAGCACGAGGTCGCCGTGCGGGTCGAGCACGATGGTGCCGCGGCCGGCCTTGATGTCGTCGAGGATCAGGTTGGCGAGCAGGGTGGTCTTGCCGGAGCCGGTCTGGCCGACCATGTGGGTGTGGTAGCGGGCGTCCGGCACGGACAAGGCGACGGCGTGGCCGCCGACCTCGGCGTCGCCGAGGACCTTGCGGCCCCGTCCACCCGTCGGTACGGCGACCGGGACCGGCATCGACTTGGCGCGGGCGCGGTCCAGGCCGGGCACGGCGAGGTCGCGGGGCAGCCCCGCCATCGCGGCGAGTTCCGGGGCCGAGGTGAGGAATCCGGCGCCGAGCCGCCGGGTGGCCAGGACCGCGACGGGCCGAGGCATCCGGGTTCGGTGGGCGAGCCGGTTACGGCCGGCGTAGACGGCGAACGCCGACGCGAGAGCGTCGGCGACGCCCCGCAGCCGGTGATGGGGCAGGGTGCCGTCGCGGTGGGCACGGGAGGCGACCGCGTACCGGATGCCGGTCTCCCACAACTGGTGGGAGGTCTTGTCGAGGATCGCCCGCACGTCCCGCTCGACGGTTGGGTCCCGGCGGCTGGCCGGCGCCGCGCCGGCAGGGCCGCGGGAGCGGCCGGGCAGGAAGATGTCGATCAGTTCGGTCAGCGGCCCGGCCAGGTTGACCGACGGGACGGCGGTCTTGCCCTGGCGCAGCCGCCCGGCGGCGCGCCGGGCCCGCCCCGCCCGGCGGGGCGTGGCGGGCCGGGCGAGGATCTGCACACAGGCGTACTCGCCGTCGTGCAACTGGGCGCCGGCGGCCATCAGGGCGCGCAGCGGGTCGGCGTGGTGGTCGGTGTTGAGCGGGAGCCAGTCGGCGGCCACGGGCAGCAGGTGACCACCCACCGCGGCGGCCGTCTGCGCCGGGATGGGGTCCGGCGCGGGTTCGCTGGTGGTGGTGGCCACGCCAGGCCACGCCGCGCGGACGGCGGCCTCGACCGCCCCGTTCGGGACGGTGCCAGGCACCCACAGGGAGATGATCAGCTGCCGGCCGGTCCAGGCGTACTGCCAGACAACGTGCGGGGTGCCGTAGAGCAGCCGTCGACGGCGGGACGGAGTGAGGATGCCGGCCAGGTTCGCCCACAGGGCGGTGACACCGTGCTCGTCGACCTCGGGCGGCGGGGCGACGGTGACCAGCCGGGCACCCGTGGCGTGATACCGGTGTCGCCAGCCCGCGACGAGGTTCCGGCCGGCGATCCAGACGCAGAACAGGCCGGCGGCGACGCCCAGCAGCCAGGGCCGGTCGATGGCCCAGTCCGATGCCCGCAGGAGCCACTGGGTTGCCGGCGACGGGGGAATCGGCGAGCCGGGATCGGTGCCGACGGGGGTGGGCGACGGGGAGAACAGCAGGGTGACCATGACATGCGTCCTTCGCGGTTGCGCGCACGGCAAGGCGGTGGTGCCGCGCCCGAGCGCGGGCGCGGCACCGCCGCCTGCCGGGTCGATAGGGTTTGGCTAGACGCTGTCGGCGTCGTCGTCGATCAGGTCGAGCGGGTTGGTCGTCGCGAGGGCGTGCTCCGCGTCGCTGGAGATCGCCTCGAATGCGGTCCGGTTGGTGCCGCTGATCAGAAGCCCGTGACCCCGTCTGGCCGCGAGCAGCAGCCGTCGTTCACCGGCGGTCAGGCCGAAGGCGTCCCCGACGGCGTCGATCGCCTGGGGGGCCTGGCGAAGCAGGATTTGCGTGGCGGCGTTGGCGACCACCGCGTGGCCGAGGTCGGTGCCGAGCACGTCGGCGGCGTCCTGGGTGACCACGGTCAGCCCGGTGTGCCGCTTGCGGCCCGCCTTGGACAGCCGGAAGAGAAACTTCGCGCCCTCGCCGTCGCGCATGAGCAGCCACGCCTCATCGACCACCACGATGCGTCGCGGTGGCCGGCCGCCGACCGGGGGCGCGTCGACCTGCCGCCAGATCGAGTCGAGGGCGAGCAGGGTTGCGACAGTGCGCAGCTCGTCCGGCAGCTGCCGCAGCGACCACACGACGAGGTGACCGTCCGGCCGGGACGTGCTGGGCCCGTCGAACAGGTCCTTGAACGACCCGTCGACCCACGGGGAGAGTCGGGCGGCGAGCTGGGCCGCGGCCGGATCCGTGTCTGCGGCCAGGGTCGCGGCCAGGTCCCGCAGCAGCGGCGCGGGCCGGCGGTGAGTGCGTGGATCGGCGGTGATCCCCGCCTGCCGGTAGACGGCGAGGACGGCGCGGTCCAGCGCGGCCCGCTCGGCCGGCGGTGGCAGATGTCCGATCAGCACGGAAACGAGGGTGTGGAGGAACAATCCGCGACGGGTGAGCACGTCCGGCCGGGTGTCACCGACCGGAAGCTCAAGCGGATTGATCCGCACGCCGGCGACGCCGAGCCGCACGACCGTCCCGCCGACCGCGTCGGCCAGGCGCAGGTACTCATCCTCTGGATCGATGATCGACACCTGGACGCCGGTGTACAGGTGCCGCAGCGTCTCCAGCTTCACGAGGTAGCTCTTGCCGGCACCGCTGCGCGCGAGGACGACGCTGTTGTAGTTGTCCTGAGCGAAGCGGTCCCACCAGACCACACCGTTACCGGCCGGGTTCGTGCCGTAGAGCACGCCCCCGGAGACCGGCGGGTCGCCCGGCAGCGGTGCCGGGAGGTCGGGGCTGGCCAGGGGAAACGCGGCGGCCAGGGCGGCGGTGTCCATGGTTCGCAGCATCCGCAGCCCGTCGGACGCCAGCGGCAGGGTCGTGGTCCAGCCGGCGAGCTGACGCCAGGTCGCCGGCTGCACCTCCAACAACGTGGAGGCGGCGGCGGCCTTGACCCGGGCACACGCCTGCAGCAGTTCCTCCTCCGAGCGGGCATGCACCGTCACGTACAACCCGACCCGGAACAGCTTGGCGGCGCCGCGGGCGAGCCGGTCGGCCAGGTCGGTGGCGTCGGTCGCGGCGGCCTCGGTGTAGGGGTCGATCAGCTTGCCCCGCTCGGCGTCGGCCCGCCGCGACGACTCCAGCCGTGCCCGCTGCTTACGCAGCCGGGCGGCGGCGATCGGGGCGGGCAGCGGGTCGATGTGCAGGGTGACGTCGACCCGACCGGGGTAGGACAGCAAAGGTTCCAGCCACGCCGGCCCGACTTCGGCCGGATACCCGGTGACCACGAGAGTGGCGGTATAGCCGTCGCCGACCCGCAGCCAGCGCGGGGTCACCTCGACCGAGGCGGGGGCGACAGCGCTGGCCAGCCCGGCCGAGGCGCGGCCGAAGGGAGTAGTTCCGTTCGGGCGAGCACGGGAGCGTTGAATGCCCATCGCAGTGTTCTCCTCTCAGGGCTTCTTGCTGTTGGTCGGGGTGACGGTGATGACTGCGTCCGGGGCGGCCAGGCCGCCGGGACGCGGCGGCCGGTAGGGGTCGGCGGCGGCGACGAGCGCCGCGGTGGCTGCCGCGCCGTCGAGCGTTCGGGCGGTCACCCCGAGGCCGGACAACGCCCGGACGCTGTCGTCGGCGCGCCGCCGCGCCGCATGGCTGCCGTGTTCACCTGGCGCGGTGCGGGTGACCACGAGGACCTGGCGGCGCAGCGGGTCCCGGTGTTGCGCCAGGTCGGCCAGGAACGCGGCGTGGTCCGCGCACGCCGCCTCCAACGCGGGGTGCGGCTGGGTTCGGGCGGCGTCGGAAACCGCGCGGGCGTGGGAGGCGAGGTCGACCGGCTGGGCGGACACGACGACCTGCGTCGGCGCCGACAAGCTGTTGAGCCAGCGGCCGAACCCCTCGATCAGGGCAGCCTGCTCGGCGGCGGTACGCAGCGTCAGGTTGATGTTCGTGGCCGCGACGATCGCCGCCCGGTCACCGCCGACGGTGATCTCACCGTCGGCGCCGATCGCGTCGGCGGGCAGCCGCAGTGGCGCCGGCAGCGGGATCCGTCCCTTCGGCTGCTGGACCCACTCCGGCACCCCCGCTGCGGCGGATTCTCCAGAGGATGACAGCGCCTTGTGGCTGCGGGAGTGGCGGATCGCGTGCAGCAGCCACACGTCCATCGGCAGCCCGTCGCGGCGTCCGACGACCAGTCCGAACACGACACCGCCGACGACCACGCCGGCGAAGACGATGGCCTGCGGCGGCACAACGGTGCGCAGGCCGTTCCAGGCGCCGTAGAACAGCGCCCCGGCGACGGCGAGGATGGCTAACTGCCGCCAGGTCAGCCCGTATGCGACCTTGTCGGGGGCGTCAACGTCGGCGGGCATCCGGGCACGCTCGGCGGCGTCGATCGCATCGTCTTTGATCATTTCGTCACCTTCCGGATAACGTTGAGCCCGCGGGCGGCGCCCGCGAGCTGCGGGATGACGACGATCCGCGCGACGGCGCCGGCAACGTTGGTGCCGCCGCGTCCGCCCTGACCGACCCACCGGCCGACCAGGCCGGGGATCTTCACCGTCGTCCACAGCAGGACGATCACGATGAACAGGTTCAACACGCCGCCCGGTTCGAACGGCAGGCCCAGCACGGGCAGCATGTGGGAGGCGTCGAGCAGCATCCACTGGCCGGCGGTCAGGGTGAACGCCTGCGCGGACGGGATCGCCAGGCATGCGCCGTAGCCGCGCCACCACATCCGGGCGACGCCCTCGAGTGCGGGCACGGCGTGGCAGGCCAGGGGCAGCGGCGCGATCGCGGTCATCACCAGCAGGGCGACGAACCGGCCGATGAGCTGGAACGCGGTCATCACGACCAGCACGGCGATGACCAGCACGAGGACCAGGAACAGCAGCGGCGCGGTCGGATCCCTACCGGTCTCGATGTGGTTGCGTACGGCGGCGAACGCCGCGTCGCCGTCGTAGTTGCCGTCGCTGATCGCCCCGGTCACGGCGTTGGCGAGCGTGATGAGCTCGCGGCACAGCAGTTGGGAGAAGTGCGCGGCGACGAACCCGACGACCAGCCGGGGCGTCAGGTCCTTGACCGTGTACCGGGACCGTTCGTCGCCGCCGGAGACCATCATCATCACGCCGGCGGCGACGAACACCAGGACGAACGCGGTGTCGACGATCCAGATCGACCGGCCGGTCAGCGCCTGCACCTGGGGCAGCGCCGTGACCTGCGGGGTGGTGAGCAGGACATCGGTGATCAGCCCGAAGATCACGGCCAGGCAGGCCAGGACCGCCTCGATCAGCCAGTCGAGGACCTGGTCGAGGACCGGACCCATCAAGTACATCGGTCAGCCCCCGACAACGCCCTGCAGCAGCTGCAGCAGGATCGGGGAGAGCACCGCCAGTCCGTAGCCGATCAGGGCGTTTCGTAGCGCGCCCTTGGCCTTCTCGACCTGACCGGGATCCCCGCCGGCGGTGGCCCAGTACACCCCGGCGAGGACCAGGAACAGGGTCGCGAGTCCGGCCAGCAGACCCATGATCAGATTCTGGAGTTTGGTGATGACGACCGGCAGGCTGTTCGCCGCCAGGTAGACGACCTCACCGGAATCGGCCTGTGCGGCGGCCGGAACGGCGAGGACAAGGACGACGACGCCGACCGCCGCGCACACGCGGCCGACTCGACCGACCGGGGACAGGTGGACAGGCTTGTTGATGCGGATGCGGAGCATGGGGGGTCACCTCCCGCCCGCCGTCGATCACCGAGTGGGTGCCGGGCGGGGCGATTGCCAGAGACGGTCGAGGGACCGCCGCCGAGCGCGAGGTCGGCATGCCGCACCGCCCCGGGAGGAGCTCGTCCTCCCTTGTTGGGTGGTTGCGGTAATCGATGAGGTGTCAGCGCATGCGATGGCGCGGCACCCGGGGCGACACGGCAGGCGTCACCCCGCTGCTCGACGGCGGACGGGACCGGACCAGCGCTGCGTGGCTGCTCTCGCTTGTCCCGCACCCACCAATCGGCGTTTGTCAGACGTGGCGAACACTTGCCGATCTGACAGCGGTCTGACAGGGCGGGGCCGGGCACCTGACACGGCAGGCAGGCCATCGGCTGGTGCAGGCCGGGGCCTCTCCGGGCTTGCGAAGTCCGCCTTGGACGACCAGAACGGTTGTGGGCCTGGCGCATCGGCGCCGGGCCCACAACCGTTCTGGAGGAGCATGGGTCTTCGGTCAAGCGGCTACCGCAACCCCGCGGGTACCGGCTGGGCCGCGTGCGCCGGCCCGGCCGGCGCGGATGCTGGTCCGACGTTTCGCCTGCGCTGTGGTCGCCGCGACGGCGTCGGTCGACGCGACCTCGGTGAGTCCGCCCTCGGCGACGGCCTGTGCGAGCCGTTCGTCGGCGCGTGCCAGCCGCATCCGCAGCGCGTCCACGGTGATGCCGAGCCGGGCGGCGATCGGCTCCGGTGCCCGCCGGCCCAGCCGAACCTCGATCCACGGCTGCACGTCCGCCTCGTCGATGATCCGCAGGGTGCCGGCGCGCCGGACCAGCAGATCTGGGTGGCCGTACGGCATCTTCGGCGTGCGGGACCCAGCCGCTACGTGCTCGATGTCCTCCACTGGCATTGCCTGGTCGTCGGCCAGCCGTAGCCGCCGCCCGGCCCGCCACGCGGCCATGGTCAGCGACGCGTACAACGCTGGCCGGGTCAGGTCGAGGTGGTCGCGCAGCGCCTCCAGGAACCCGGTCAGCACCTCGCTGTCGATGTCGGCCGGGTCGCCCCGGTAGCCGGCGGACAGCTGCCCGGCGATCCGGACGAGCGCGGGCATCGCCATCCCGACTGCGGCGATCGTCCACTCCGCGCCCCGCAGCCGGGCGCGGAGAACCAGTTCCCGCCACACAGCGTCACGGCCGCCGTAGTCGCCCGGATGCTTGAGCAGCCAGTCCCGCAGCACCGGCAGGGGAACAACACCGGACGGCAGGTCGGGATCCTTGCCGATGTCATGAGCCAGGCTGTCACAGTCGAGTGTCAGCGGCGCCGGATCGGATGTCAGCGCCGCGAACGCCGCGTCCGCGGCGAGCAGGTGAGAGGTTGGCCAGTCCGGGGTGTCGGACACGGACATGTCAGAACTCCAAATGACAGAGGGACATCAGAGCGGGAACGTCGCCGACGGACATCGACGGATTCCCGTGGGGGCAGTACGCCACCGGCATCTGACACGGGCATGACAAGCGCGGAACGGGCTCCTCAGGCCCGCGCTCACCGTGATCTGACAGCTCGCCGAGTCGCGCCCGGCGAACGCCCCGTCAACCTCTGACAGATCGCCTTGAGCTGCGCTGTCAGTTCGGCTACGGGCAGCGGACTCCGCGCGGGAGCATCGGGCGCGGTCACCCCAAGGGGATGCTCGCGAGCCGACCCCGCCGTCCACAACTGTCAGACCTGACGACTCTGACACGCCTCACCGACAGGTTCCGCGCATGCCCGACCGTGGTGTCCGCGCCGCCAATGCCAACGGCGAACGCCGATGACATCGACATGCCC
This sequence comes from Micromonospora sp. LOL_023, assembly GCF_048060115.1. Taxonomy (NCBI): domain Bacteria; kingdom Bacillati; phylum Actinomycetota; class Actinomycetes; order Micromonosporales; family Micromonosporaceae; genus Micromonospora; species Micromonospora sp. LOL_023. The sequence continues at coordinate 76,334 of NZ_JBHMIM010000019.1, read as the reverse complement.
CTGCCCGTGGTGTCAACGAAGCGCGCCAATGTCATGCCCTCGCCGGACATGTCAATGTCAACGACTTTCGTCGATGCAAGGGTGTTGTTCGTGCGTCCGCGTCAACGACAACTGTCGATGTCATCTCGGATTCAGGTGTTCGGCGTGGCGACCCCCCGATGTCACAAAAGCGGAGACCGGCCGGCGGAAGGGCGTCCACTCTTGGGATGGCGGCCCGTCCGTCGGCGTCATGACAGACACGGAGAGTGTCTGACAAGCGGCCTCGATTTGCCGCTGCCGGCAGCGCGGCCCCGCCCGATCTGACAACGGAAGCGTTGACAGATACGGATCGCGCCTGTCAACGCACGTGCGGTATCCGGCCGCGCATGAGGCGGCGTCGAACAAATCGGGCGAAATGTGGACTGTCAGACGGGACGAGGTCGCTGTCAGATCGCCAAGTGTTCGCCACGGCTGACAAACGCCGATTGGTAGACGTCAGCGCATCACGGCGCGGCGCGGAGCCGACACCACATGAGCGAGCACTCCACGCCGCAGCCCGCCCGTCAGGGCGGCACCCCCCACATCCCTTCGATGGATCTGGTTGCCGGCGACCCGCCGGTACCGGTCACCGTCTGGCGTACCGCCCGAGGCGGCGACGACCAGAGCACGACCATCTCCAACCGGCTGGCGTACCGGCTGATCGCCGCCTACAGCCGGTCCGGCGAGGCGGTCGTCGACCTCACTGACGAGCACGTGCTGGACATCGCCTGCCTGCGCGGCGGTCGCCGGCACCACCCGGCCTGGTTCACCGGCACCTCCGCGCTGGTCGTCGGGCCGCAGACGCCGCAGCACCTCGACGAGCCCGACGACAACCTGGACTCCGACGGTCCGGACGAGATGCGGGCATGGTTCGGCGACGACCTCAGCGACTCCGGCCCACTCCCCGGCGACGACCCGGCCGTCGTGCTGAGCGACGGCGACGACCTGCAGGGCCGGACCAGCCTCGTCGTGGCCACCTGGCCGCTCGACGCCAGCAGCGACGCGGCCAACCGGGTCCGCCTGGCCTGGCTGCTTGCCGCCTGCACCAGGCTGCTGCGCCCCGGCGGGTGCCTGGTCCTCGTCGTCGGGGTCCCGGCCGGTGCGGTCGCGACGCCGGAGGACTTCACGCCCGTCGTCGACGCCGCCGCCGGTGCCGGACTCGGCTACCTGCAGCACATCGTCGCGGTCGCCGCCGACGCCGACGGCGACCGGTTCACCTACCACGCCACCGACGAGGAACTCCTGTCGTTGGCCCGGGCCACCGGCGCGCAGGAGTTCGTGCTCCACGTCAAGGTCCACGCCGACCTCCTCGTCTTCACCCACAAGGGCGGTGACCGGCGTGCCTGATCCCTCGATGAACAACACCACCGGCGCGGCGGGCCCGAACGAGACGACCGCTGCGTGGCCGCTGGACCTGTCGGTCTGGGCAACCGCCCAGTCGACCGGACCGGTCCAGCGGCGCGGCCGGTACGTTCCCCAGTCGGTCAAGCACCCGGCGAGGATGCTGCCCGCGATCGCCGCCCACGCCGTGCGCTCCTACACCCAACCCGGCGACCTGGTGTTCGACCCCATGTGCGGGATCGGCACCACGATCGTCGAGGCCATCCACGCCGGCCGTGACGCGGTCGGCGTGGAGTACGAGTCCCGCTGGTCTGACATCGCCGACCTCAACATCGCCCACGCCCACCGGCTCGGCGTGACCGGCCGCGGCTCGGTGATCCGCGGTGACGCCACCCGGCTGACCGCGCTGCTGCCCGCCGCCCTGCAGGGGCAGGTCTCCCTCGTGGTGACCTCGCCACCGTACGGGCCGACCGTGCACGGCCTCGTCCGCCCCGGCAGCGACGGGGTCGCCAAGTTCGACAACCGGTACGGCGAGGACAAGGGCAACCTGGCCTACCGCTCGTCCCTGGCTGGGCTGGTCGACGGGTTCACCGAGATCCTGCGCGGCTGCCACGCCCTGCTGCGCCCCGGCGGGGTGGTCGTGGTGACCGCCCGGCCATGGCGCAAGCGCGGCGAGCTGGTCGACCTGCCCTCGGCGGTCCTGGCCGCTGGCACCGCCGCAGGCTTCGTGCCGCTCGAGCGGTGCGTCGCCCTGCTCGCCGCCGTCCGCGGTGGGCAGCTCGTCGCCCGACCGTCGTTCTTCCAACTCTCCGCCGTGCGTAAGGCCCGCCAGGCCGGGGTGCCGATGCACCTGATCGCCCACGAGGACGTCCTCGTCCTGGCCAAGCCACAAAGGTCCGGAAGTTCCCGCGAACCCAAGTGTTCTCACGGGGAACCGGAGGGCCCTGGTGCCCCATCCTCGCATGTCGGCCCTTGTGTTCCTGGCGAAGCTGAGGAGCCGTTGCCATGAATCGCAGGAAGGGGGATCCCGGCCTCGGCAGCTGCGAGTTCGGAGCGAATCACTTCCAGCAGACGGCCGATCCAGTTGGTGGCTCGTTCGCTACCGACGGACCAGTAGGCGGAGTCGAAGTCGACGTAGATGACGCGGGCGTCGCCGCTGGCGAGCAATGTCTGTGCCATCTGCGTGTGCTGGGTGTACTTGGCACGCAGCAGGATGGTCATGACGGCCAGACGTGCCGAGGCCCAGTCGGCGCGGCGGGGTGCCTGCTCGGCGAATTTGCCGGCGTCGTATCCGCGCGCCGCCGCAGCGATCTGGTCGTGCCAGTGCGGGTCGGGAGTCGACAGCGCCCAATAGGCGTGTGTGACGCTGGGGTAGCTGTTGGCGCCGACGGTGATGGCTGCCGGGTAGTCGTTCTGCAGGACTTCGACGCCGGGGGGATCCGGCCAGCCGCGCGGGTAGACCGTCTTCGGGATCGTCAGCGTGGGCCGCATCGGGTGTTCGGGGCCATCGGCTGGGACCCGCGCGTCCCATGTCTCGATCGCGATCTCGCGCTCGCGGAAGTACGCGACTGCCTTGGCCCGCCTCTGCTCGGTGACGACCGGGCCGTCTGGCCAGCCGTGCAGTGGTTCGCCCAGGTCGGTGATCAGGATCCGCAGTGGAGCGTCCTTGCGGTCCATGTCGCCGAGGGCGTAGGTGCACAGGTGCTCGGGGATTGCCAGGTAGCGCTCGCGAAGCGTGCGTCGGTTGTCCTCGGTGGGGTCGGCCAGGTAGGTCGTTGCTGCTTGCAGGCATCGATCGGTGGAATCGGGCCGTCCGTTGAGCCGGTCGATTTCGTCGGAGGCCTCGCCGAGAAGCATCTCGGCGTTGATGGCGGAGCGGGGCTCGGTGAACCGCCACCCCGCCAGGTGGTGCGCCGATGCCCACGCGCCGTCTTCGAGGGTGGTCGCGACTTGGCCACGGCGGAGTTGTTCGGCCAGTCCGTCGAGGTCGGTGAGTCCGCCGGTGCCGCAGTCGATCGCGCCGTCGGCGTAGATGACCAGGTCGGTCAGGAAGTACGTGTCCATGTTGCGGGTGAAGATGTGCCGCCAGGTGCCTTCGACTCGTTGGCCGTCCACATTGCGGTAGGTGCGGCGATATCTGGTCACCGGCGCACCGTAGTCCAACCGTGCCGGGACGGTTGTTCTGCCCTCGCGGGCTGCTCAGTGCGGCGGCCGGGGTGGGGTCTGCAGGAGGATTCGGGCGTTGGTGGCGTACCGGATGGCCGTGTCCTCGCTGACGGCGAAGACCGCGGCGATGTGCAGCGGGTCGCCGCCGGTGGCGATGGCCTCCTCGAGCTGGCGGTCGATGCGCAGTCGTTCGATGGTGGCGGCCAGTCCGCGCATGTTCAGGATCCAGGTGTGGCTGACCGGGCCGTGCCGCAGGGCGCTTTCGGTGCTGACGAGCAGGTGCGGGTTGGCGGTGTTCGGCCAGCGGCGGTGCCGGTAGTCGAGCCAGTCGAGCAGTGCGTGGTGGGTCAGCTCGTCGAGCGGGCGGTCGTGGCCGGCGATGGTGATGCGCCGGCCGGGCAGGTCGACGTCGTCGAGGTGCATCGCGCGGATCTGGCCGGGGCGCGCCGCGTGGACAGCGGCCAGTACGAGGAAGAGCCGGGCCTGCGGGGTTGTCGCGGCTGTGACGGCCTGGTTCAGCTCGTCGGGACGCAGCGGCTGCCAGATGGCGTCCTCGACGCGTGGCCCTCTGACCCGGGCGGTCGGATTACGAAAGATCAGGTTGCTGTGCTTGGCCCAGCCGAACAGCGACCGCAGGGCGGTGGTCGCGGTCTGGCGTGGGTTGCCGTGCAGCGTGTCCAGATACGTGCTGACGTCGTCACGGGTGACCTCCCGCAGGTGCTCGCGATGCCGCGCCCAGTCGGTCAACGCGGGCACGGTAGCGGCGACATAGCCGCGAACGGTCTCGACGCGCCGGGCGCGGGTGCGTGGTCCGCCATCGCGCAGGACCCGGGCCCACCGCAGCACATCGCGCTGAATGGGCGGGGCAAGGTCGGCGAGTTTGGCGTGCAGCCATGGTTCGAGGGCGGCCGGTCGGTCATCGTCGACGACGGCCATGGCGGCGAGGATCTCGATGACGTAGTCGAGGTTGGTGCAGCGGCGCACGACGATGTCCGCGAAGTCGCTGACCCGGATCAGATCGCCTTCCTGGTAGTTGGCGAGCAGCATCACCAGGACCCGTTGCATTCCCCGGCGTGTGACCGGGGCCCAGCCACGGGCCTCCGCGTTGGTGTGAGCCAGGTGCAGTGCCCAGGCCAGCCAGGGGTTGTCCGGCGCGGGGCCGTGCCGCAGATCGATTGCGGCGTAGCGGTAGCTGCGCACTCCGGCGTCGAGCAGCGGCGGCTGGATCCATCCAGTGACCGGCCGGGCGGCCGGCAGTGGTGGCGGTTTGAGAGGCCGGCCCCTGGCTCCGTAGCGTCGCGGCGCAGCCCGGGGCGGGGCCGTCCGCCGGTCCATGTCGGCGAAGAACAACTGCTGGTGCCGGATGTCGCGCAGGTATGGCGCCAGCACCACCGCCGATCGGGCGTCCTCGGCCAGGACAGTGCGATCGGTGCGGGCCTGGCACCAGCACAGCCGGCAGTAGCCCTTCTTCAGCCGTTCCCGCCGCAGGCAGGCGCCGCACTCGCCCGCCTGATGCCCGTGTCGGGGCGCGGCGAAGTTGTAACAGGCCAGGCAGACGCCCTGGGCGAAGGTCAGCCCCCAGGCCAGACACGCGGCGCAGGTGGTGACGGCTCTGCGGACAATGCTGCCGTCGCGCGCTCTCGCCACCACGGTTCAGGCCGGTGGCAGGGAACGGCCGTCTCGGCGTCGGGGCACCACCGCGAGCGGTGTGGCGCCGGCTGCCCGGGAGGCCACCTGACCGGCGTCCGTAGAACGGGCCACCGTGTCCGGTTCGGGGAGGAGCAGATCACCGACCTGGCAGCCGAGCACCACGCAGATGACGTCCAGGTCGGCGAGCTTGACGGTGACCGGCTGCCCCGACCACAGGCCGGACATCTTGCCGGCCGAGATGACCAAGCCATGCTCGGCGAGCTGGCGTTGCAGGTCAGAAGCCTTCCAGATACCACGCTGGGCGGCGACCAGCCGCAGGTTCCACCGCATTCACGTGACTCCTTCAAGCCGCTGCGCGGCCCGTTGCTGCGCAGCCAGCCACGCCTCTTCGATCCGCGTGCGGTGCACGTGGACGTAGCGCATCGTGGTGGCGACCCAGGCGTGTCCGAGCATCTCCTGGATCGAGATGAGGTCCACTCCGTTCATGTAGAGCTGCGATGCGCAGAAGTGTCGCAGCACGTGCGGGGTGAGCCGGTCGGTCCACACCGGCAGGTGCACGGCGACCGCCGCCGCGAGCGCGGCCCGGACGGCGTCGTAGCCGACCCGGCCGCCGGCCCGCTCGGAGGGGAACAGCGGGGCGCACGGCCGGGTGTGGTCGTCACCGAACTGGCCCCACACGTCCTCGATGAACCAGTGCAAAGTCCGGCCAGCATGGTTGATCAGCGGCACCATCCGCTCTCGAGGACCCGAGCCACGCGAGCCCTTGCCGTGGCGAACATGCAGCTTGCCGAACCGACCGAGGTCCCACTTGATGTCGGCCAGGTCGAGCCGGCGGGCCTCGTTGACCCGCAGTCCGGCCTCGGCCATCAGACGGGCCGCCGTGTAGTTACGAGCGGACGGGGCGAACTTGCGGCAGCTGGCCAGTTCCTGCGCCCAGCCGGTGAACAGGGCGGTGACCTCGGCCTCGCTGGGCGGGATGCGCAGCATGGCGTCCTTGCTACCGCGCGGGCGGTTCATTTCGTCTACCGGGCAGGTCACCACTCGGCCGGTCATGGCATGCAACTCGGTCTGGTAACGCAGCTCAAGGAACGTGAAGTAGGTGCGCAGCGCCTGCGACCGGGCCAGGCGGGTGCCGCTCGGCGCGCGGCGCATCACCCGCCCGAAGTAGGCGTCCGCGTCCGCCGCTTCCATCTCCCACAACGGGCGGCCGAACCACGACCGTACCTGCTCGAGATGGCCCACGTCGCCGCGGATCGTCCCGTCGGTGAGTCCGGCCGACGCCCGCGCCAGAACGAATCCGGCCAGCGCATCCGTCTCGAACCGTTCCAACTCCTCGGCCGACGCCAGACCACGTCGCTCGCGCAGATCACGGACTGCCGCCAGGCCCAACCCAAGCCCCTCACGTTCGAGCTGTCCGAGATTTCCCCGGATGCCTTGATAACGCTTCAGAAATCCCGAGGTGACGTCATCACACCCGCCCCGACCAAAATCACCCAGATCACGCTCACCCAGAAGGCTGCGCGATCAGATCGCTACCGAAACCCAAGTGATGTCGGACTGGCGTCGGATCCCGGAACCGGGGTGGTTGCGTGACCACACCCACCCACCGCATTCTCTCCCTCGGCGCCGGGGTGCAGAGTACGACCCTTCTCCTGCTGGCCGTCGAGGGCAGGATCGCACGATTCGACGCGGCCGTCTTCGCCGACACGTCGTGGGAGCCGACGGCGGTCTACCGGCATCTGGACCGCCTGATCGGCATCGCGGAGCGGGCCGGGATCGAGGTCGTGCGGGTCAGCACCGGAGATATCAGGGCCGACGCGCTCGACCCAGAACACAGGTTCGCCTCGATGCCGCTGTTCACGCTCGGCCCGAACGGCGAGCGGGGTATGGCCCGGCGGCAGTGCACCAGCGAGTACAAGATCAAACCGATCAAGGCGGAGGTGCGGCGCCGGCTCGGCTATCCGCACCCGACGCGGGTCCCGGCTGGTGTCCGGGCCGACGTCGCGATCGGGATCAGCCTGGACGAGATCGGCCGGGCACGGGACTCCGACGTCGGCTACATGCGCAACGTGTTCCCGCTGCTCGACCTGGGCTGGCGGCGGACCGACTGCCTCCGCTTCCTAGCCGAGCACGGTCTCGGGGACACCCCCAAGTCGTCGTGCGTGGCTTGCCCGTTTCACGACGACCGTTTCTGGGCCGGTTGGAAGGCCGACAGCCCGCAGGAGTGGGCAGACGCGGTCGCGTTCGACACGGCGGTCCGCAACGGCTCCGCCCGGGCCAACGCCGCAGGGCGTCCGCTGCGCGGGGAGTTCTTCCTGCACCGGCAGCGGGTGCCGCTCGGCGAGGTGGTCCTGCGCCCACGGCCCCAGCCCGACGTCCCGGGCTGCGGGCCGTGGACCTGCCCCCACCCCGACCCGCCCCGCCAGGACGGCCGTGGGGAGGCGGGGTGATCGTTGATCCTCCCGCCGGATCGCGGATCGGGTCGCTGTGCACCGGCTACGGCGGACTTGACCTTGCCGTCGAGCTGGTGCTTGGCGGCCGCCTCACCTGGTACGCCGAAACCGACCGTCACGCCACCACCGTCCTGGACCGCCACTGGCCCGACGTGCCGAACCTCGGCGACATCCGCACCATCGACTGGACCCGTGTCCCACCGGTCGACATCGTCACCGCCGGCTTCCCCTGCCAGGACATCTCCAACGCCGGCCGCCGCGCCGGCATCACCGGTATCCACAGCAGCCTGTGGACAACCATCGCCGCAGCCGTTCGCGTACTACGACCGCGGCTCGTCTTCGTGGAGAACGTCGCCGCCCTCCTCCGCCGAGGGCTCGACGTCGTCCACGCCGACCTGGCCGAGATCGGGTACGACACGCGGTGGCTGTGCCTACGCGCGTCCGACATCGGCGCACCCCACCGCCGAGACCGCCTGTTCCTGCTGGCCACACCCACCGAACGAGGAGGTACTGACGCTGCCCACCCCGTGCGCCCGTGACGGCAAAGGCCCCGGCCACCAGTACGGACTACCCGACCTGGTCGAGCCGACCGGCACCCGCCACCACCACCTCCCACCGACTCCGCACACGACACCACATGGGCCGGACGTGTCCCCGCAGGCCGGGAACGACCGCCAGTCCGGCGCCGCCCCGCGGCTGCTGCCGACGCCGAGGGCCAGCGACACCGGCACCTTGGGCCGGCGGGCCGGGGCCGGGTGGCGGCCGCCGCTGTCGCAGATGCTGCTGCCCACCCCACGCGCCTCCGACGGCGCCAAGGGCAGCCCGGGGCAGCGCGGATCACGCGGCGACCTCACCCTGCCGTCGGCGGCCGTACGGGTGCCGGACCGGACCCTGCCCACCCCGCGCGCCTCCGACGCACGGGGACCGGGCCGACACGGCGACGGCGGCGCCGACCTGCGCACCACCGTCGCCGGGCTGGGCCAGCCCGACACCGACCGGTGGGGTGCCTACGCGACAGCGGTGGCCCGCTGGGAACTGCTGCTCGGCCGCCGCGTCCCCGAACCCACCCAACCCGGCCGACATGACAAACCGGTCCTGGCCCCGCCGTTCGTCGAATGGCTCATGGGCCTCAACGACGGCCACGTCACCGACCCGACGCTCGCGATACCCCGCACCGGCGCGCTGCGGGTCCTCGGCAACGGCGTCGTCCCCCACCAAGCGGCCGCCGCGCTGCGGCTGCTGCTGTGCCCGCACCGGTGGGCCGCACCCGACTCGCCAAGTCGGACTCCCTGACCACACCGCCCGAACCGGCGCCCCGGCTCCGACCAGGGCCGCGTCTCGGTGACGCCCGCTTCCCACGCCCCACCACCTCACCATGACCCAACCCACCCGCAGAGGGCCCGCCACCACCACGGTGGCGGGCCCACCACCACCCATTCGACAAAACCGTCCCCACCCGACGGCCACCGGTACCGCAGGCGTGGACCGGCCGAGCGACACCTGGGCGACGCCACGGACTGTTCCGCCGCCGGTCTGGCCTTCCAGGCCCGCGTATCCGCCCCTGACTATCCGCAGGCGCGCTGACCCGCTGCGACCCGCCGTGCCGGCCCGCCGGCCTCCCATCTGCGGCCGGTGGACTCCCTCCACCTCACGTCACCCGGAAGGACCACCCCTGCCATGACCAGCTCCGACCACCACTTCGCCGACCGCCCCGACCCGGACAGCGGCCAGCCCGACGACACCGTCTGGACCGTCGACCGTATTCGCGCCCTCGGCCCGGTCACCGACATCACCACCGCGGCGCGGATCTTCGGCCTGTCCCGCGCCGCCGCCTACGAACTCGCCAAACGCGGCCAGTTCCCGGTCGCCGTGCTGCGCTTCGGCAGCCGCTACCGGATACCGGTCGCGGCAATCCTCCACGCCCTGCACCTACCCGTCGCCGACGAGCAGCCGCCCGACCCGCCACCGGCGACTTGACCTGCTCGCCGACGCACGCGTCGATCACCCCGTACGAAACCCGCAGCCACCGGCCGCACCCCCAACCCCGAGGAGCCACACCCACCATGGCCGAAGGATCCATCCACAAGACCTGCACCTGCCGCGACGCCGACGGAAAGAAACTCGGCAAACGGTGCCCCCACCTGCGCCGCGCCGGAGGCGCCTGGAGCTCCCACCACGGCAAGTGGGGATACCAACTCGAACTACCGAGACGAGTCGACGGTTCCCGCCGGTCACCGCTGCGCCGCTACACCTTCGACAGCCGCGACGACGCGGTCAAGGACCGCGGCCAGGCCATCGCGTTGCTGACGCTCGCCGGCGACGACACCGCCCTCGCCACCGAGATCGCCGACCTGCTCAAAAAGGTCAAGGCCGGCGACCCGATGCCCGACCGCGACACCATCGCCAAACGGGTCAACACCGGCCTCCCGGCCAGCGTCGACATGACCCTCGGCGAATATCTGCGGCAGTGGCTCGAATCCCGGCGCACCATCGAACCGAGCACCAAACGCATCTACGCCAGCCACATCCAGAACCATCTCATCCCGCACCTCGGCACCGTCCCACTGGTGAAACTGCGGGTCGAGCACATCTCCGCCATGTTCACCGCGATCACCGACAACAACACCGCCATCGAGATCGCCCGGCAGAGCGGGGACCCGCAGATCCGCGCCACCGTCCGGGGAGCACGCACCACCGGGCCGTCGACCATGCAACGCATCCGCGCCACCCTGCGCAAGGCACTCAACGACGCGATGGCACGATCCAACAACCGGCTCATCGACTTCAACCCGGCCAAGCACGTCGAACTACCGTCGGCGAAGCAGCCCAAACCCCGGGTGTGGACGGACAGAGCCGTCACACAGTGGCGCGAGACCGGAACAAAGCCCAGCCCGGTCATGGTGTGGACCCCGCAACAGGCCGGAGCCTTCCTCGACTACGCCCAGGACCACGACATCGCCCTCTACCCGGTGTTCGTGGGCATCATGCACCGAGGCATGCGTCGCGGTGAGGCACTCGGCCTGCGGGACAGCACCGTCGACCTGGACGCCGCCCTCGTCACCGTCGACCTGCAACGCACCACCGTCGGCTACGAAGCGGTCGACAAGAAAGTCAAGTCCGAGGCGGGTAACCGCACCTTCGCCCTCGACAGCTTCACCGCCGCCGCGTGGCGCGCCTACCTCGCCCGCCGCGCCCGCTGGCAACTGGCCAGCGGCGGCAGCTGGCCGGACACCGGATGGTTCTTCGTCCAACCCGACGGCGAGAAGTGGCACCCGGACACCGTCAGCAAACGCTTCGACAGCCTCGTCCGCGACGCCGGACTGCCCCCGGTCCGGCTCCACGACCTACGACACTGCGCCGCCACCTACCTGAAAGCCTCCGGCGCCGACCTCACCGACGTCAAGGAACTCCTCGGCCACTCCACCATCACCATCACCAGCAACATCTACACCTCCGTCATCGTCGAACTCCAGGTCGAGCGGGACAAAGCAGAGGCCGCCGCCGCGCTGGTTCCCCGCCGCCGACGCACACAGGCCGCCTGACCGACCCGAACCGCCGACACCACCTCCCAGCCTCCAACCACACCAACCCCGGACGACCCCAACCCGCGACCGAGGACACCAGATCGCCCGACACGTCACCCGCTGTCGGCGTACAGGTCCGAGTACTGAGGTAGGTACGGCTGCAAGTGCACACCGCTTCGATCTCGACCTACGCACGGCGACTGACCCCTCGACGTGGCGACGGTCAAGGTTGGTGACGTTGCGTGAGGGTTCGCTGGGCACTGTCGATCCCTCGACGCGCGGATCTGCCGAGAAGCGCGCACCTCGGTCCGTCGAGTCTCGGTCTGCCGTCGAGTGGAGGGCTCAGGCACGTTATTCGCGCGAATAACGTGCCTGAGCCCTCCACTCGAAGCAATGTCGCCGATCGCGGCGTCCGGATCTGAACCTGCCGCCACGGGTGTCGAGTCGTCGCAGAACAACGACGGCCACCTCCGCGAACGGTTTGCGGGCGTGCCCTCGCCGCAGCCCCCTGGCATCATCCCTTTGATGACCACGACACGGCAGCGGGTGCTCGGCGGTCTGGCCGAGCGGATCCTCGCGTTGCGGCTGGAGCACCCGACGCGCGTGGGGATCGACGGCCCCTCCGCGGCTGGCAAGACGACTCTGGCCGACGAGCTGGCCACCACCTTGCGAGGAAAGACGGCACGACCCGTGCTCCGGGTCACGATCGACCACTTCAAACGGCATGTCGACCTGCGTACGCACTATCCGCCCGGCTCGCCGGAGAGCTATTACTTCGAGATGTTCGACGTCGACGCCATCCGCGACGAGCTGCTGGCGCCGCTCGGTCCGGGCGGCAACCGCCGCTACCGCGCCCAGATCATGGACTTCAGCGGTCGTACGCCCATCGACTCCGGCATCCACGTGGCTCCGGACGACGCGATCCTCGTGGCGGACGGCGGGTTCCTACAGAAGCCGGCCCTGTCACGACACTGGGATCTACGCGTCTACGTCCACATCGAGGCGACAGACGTTCTGCACCGCGGCACGACCCGCGACCAGGCGTGGATGGACTCGGCTGAGGCGGCGGCCGAGCGGTACCGCACGTACTACATCCCGGGCGAGGAGCTCTACCTGGCCGAGATCCGCCCAGCCGAACAAGCCGACATCGTCATCGACAACCGCAACTTCGAAGCGCCCCGCATCATGCGTTACCGTCCCAACCCAGGTCGTTAGCCACTACCGTGGCGCCCGGTCGCAAGGCCACTGCGTCGGTGCCGCGTCGTGGTCGACAGCGCACGGATTTGCCGCGTTGCAGGCCGGCGGCGGATGAGGTCGTCGCCCTCGGGTTCCAGTCGGTCATCGGGGTCTGGAACATCCCGACATGACCATGTGCCGGCGTCAGGGGCGTGCACCGTTCAGGTAGACGGCTCGGGCACGTCATGGCCCGTGAGCCAGAGTCGCCACGGCTCACCCAGATCGCGGGTTTCTACGTCGAAGATCGGGTGCCAACGCCCGTCAGGCGAGTACCAGCCGAGGGTGTAGAACCCGTCCTCACTGGGCTCGATCGAGATCTCGGCGACGCCAGTGACCCGGCCAGCAGTACGGTCCGCCCGGTTGAGGTCGTGCACCCGCAGCATGGCGTCGCGCGGCTCCCCTGGATAGCTCTCCGTGTGCCACACACCGTCAGCGTCGACGTGGCCGACCTCGACTCCATCGTTCCACCGGTAGACGTACATCTATCCTCCGCACCATCAATTCGGGCGAGATTTACAGTAGTCGGCGCCCTCATCTGCCGCGTAGCGCTCGTCACCGACGGCGATGTCGGCGCCGGTTGCCGGCGTCCGGACGTGCCGATGAGCGGGCGTAGCGAAGCAGCGCTCAGCGGAGGACGAGCCGGCGGGTGCCGTGCTCCCGGAAGTGCCGGCTCTCGCTACGGTCATGGGCTCGCGGCCGACGCGGGTGCGGCGGGCACTGTGGTAGCGCCGCCGAGGTGACGGTGCAGGAAGGTCGCGGCCGTGTCGGCGGCCTGACTGACGTACGGCTCTACGTCGTAGAGGTCGATGTGCTGCTTGGCGTCGAGCCAGCAAATCTCCTTCGGTCCTGTCGCGTCGGTGTGAAGCGCCTCGGCGAGTTCCGGTGCGCAGTAGGCATCGCTCCGGCTGTGTACGACCAGCAGCGGGGTGGCGGCGAGCAGCGGCGCCGCGCTCAGGGCGTCGAACGTCATGAGCGCGTGTAGAGAGCCGTAGGTGACCCGGTTCTCCCAGTGCGCGGCCGTGGATCGTCGGGTGCCGTAGTAGTCGAACGGCTCGTCGCCGCCCATCGCTGCCGTACCGCCGTCGGGAGCGACCGCCGGCAGTTCGTCGTCGTAGCGCTCGATGAAGGAGGTGAGCGCTCGGCGGTAGCCATCGGCGTCGCTCGCGCTGAAGCGGACCGGGCTGTTGTAGGCACCCGCGATGCCCACGACCGCGCGGATCCTCGGATCGGCGGCAGCCGCGCGAACCGCGTAGCCGCCGCCGAGGCAGATGCCGACCGCAGCCACGCGGGCGGGGTCCACAGCCGGGTGGGCGGTGAGCAGGCCTACCGCCGCGCGCAGGTCGGCCAGCTTGCCCTGGCTGTCCTCGTGCGCGCGGCGCCCGTCGCTCTCGCCGAATCCGCGGTGGTCGAAGGCAAGTGTGGTGAAGCCGCGCTCGTGGAGCCGGGCGGCGTAGGTGCCGACGACCTGCTCCTTGACGCCGGTGAACGGCCCGGTCAGCACCACGGCGGGCGCACCACCGGCGGCCAGGGCGAGGTTTCCGACCAGCGTGATGCCGTCGGCGTGGAACGTGATGCGCTCGGTGCTCACGCCGCCACCGCCTCTGCGGTCGGCGCCGTGCCGACGCTGCCGGTCGCCTCGCTGGCCAGCTCCGCAGCGACCGCGTCGGCGCCGAGGCCGATCATCCAGGTGAGCGGTGCGCCGGGCAGGAACCGGGTCATCACGGCGGTCAGCTCCGCACGTTGCCCGTCGGTGAGGGTCGGTGCACCGGCCGCGAGGCGTTGGACCGTCGCGCGGTACATCATGAGGTACCGCCGCTGATCGGCCAGCATGCCGACGTCGCCCGGCGCGCCGTGACCCGGATACAGCGTCGCCCCCTCAAGTTCGCCGGTAAGTGTGTCCAGCGCCACGAGCCATTGACCGATATGCCCGTCTGCGGTGTACGGGTGGGTGCCGTGGAAGGCCAGGTCGCCGATGAACGCCCGGTCGTCGAGTGTGAGGTAGGAGTCGGCATGGCTCTCCGCTGCGCCGACGGCATGCAATGCGAAGCGCAGGCCGCCCAGCTCCACAACGTCCCCTGTGGATAGCCGCTGGTCCGGGACCCGGTGCCGGTCGGGCCACTCGTCGCCGTAGACCGGTTGCCACTGCGCCCGTTTCGCGTCGGCGATCTGCGCGATCGTGTCGGCCACATCAGCCGCCGCGTACACCGGCACTTCGTCGCCGGCGAGCACCGGCAGGCCGTTGAAATGGTCCGGGTGGGCGTGCGTCACGAACACGCCCAGCAGCGGCTTGTGCAGCGCCGCGATACGGGCGGCAAGGGCACGGACGTCGGAAAGCAGCAGGTTCGCGTCAACAAGCACGACACCCTCGGTCGTCTCGACCAGGTAGCTGTTGACGAACAGACCCGCTTCGGCGGCGGTGTACGTGTGGATGCGGTACTCGGACGTGCGGTCGGACATGTCGGCGGTGTTCCCTTCGGCGTCTACTGTTGGCTCGACGCTAGGTCGCACGGCGCTCGTCGGACAGAAGGCACTTTGCGGTGCCCTTCGACGAGTTCGGGCGGCGCTGTCCAATCCTCGGGAGTGCTCATGTCGCTGGTCGTTCCGGACGTGCTCGAAGAGGGCTGCACGACCCGGCAGGCGCTCGAGCGGCTCGCCTCGAAATGGCGGGTCCTGCTCGTCTACGCGCTGCTCGCCGGTCCCCAACGGCATGCTGAGTTACGTCGCCGCGTCGCAGGGATCACTCAGAAGGTCCTGACCGAGACGCTGCGCGACATGGAGCGGGACGGGTTGGTGCAGCGACGTGTGCTCAAGGAGTCACCGCCGCAGCACGTCGAGTACGGGCTGACCGCCCTCGGCAAGACGCTGCAGGAACCACTCGCCGCCATCTGTGCCTGGGCGACGGAGAACAACGCCGCCTGATCGGCTGCTCCGCTGCCGGTTCGGCGGTCACATCAGTCGGGGGCGCCGGGATGGCGCGACCAACCCGAGCGACGCCGACCTGGCTCAAGCACCACCTCTGGCAACAGCCGCCCGGAGCCTCCTCGCTGCCTCCCTACACGGCACGCACCCTCCTGCCGCGGTCGGTCGTGGCACACGGATCTGCCGCGAGTCGCGCGCCACTCCAGTCGGAGCCGTCACGCCTCGTGACCGTCCTGCAGTGTCGATTGAGGTCCGGACTTGCCGACTGAGCGGATGTCTACATGCCTTGTCGGCTCTTCGCCAGCGCGGCAGGCGAGGGGTAGTCACCGGTCTTTGCTGTGGCGGTGCTGTCTGCCTGGGTGCGAGAGCAGCGTTCGAACAGGTCAGTGGCTGCTGGCTGGAGTGGCAGTGACCGGTTCGTGTAGTGTGGCGGTCGCCATCTGGTGGAGGTGCTTGGCCCAGCCCAGCGGAGTTGCGTCGAAGCGCTGGTCGCGCAGGTCGGGATCGGCCCCCAGGTCCAGGAGACAACGGGTAAGTGCGAGGTTGCCGTTCCCGGCGCTGTGGTGCAGTGCGGTCTCCCAGGGCTCTTCGACCGGCGCGTCGCCACGCCCGTATGCGTTGACGTCGAAGCCGAGCTCCGCCAGCAGCGTGATCGTCTCGATCGGCGCCTGAGTCGCGGCCCACACCATGAGTCCGGGACGGGTGCGGCGGGCATGGTCCACTGCACCGGGATGTTCGGCGCGAATGCGGTCCAGGGTGGAACGGTCGGCGCGGAACGCTGCGGCGATCAGCTCTCGAACCGGGTCAGGACCGGGCGGGGTGGCACCTCGGGCGATGAGATAGCCGGTGATCTCGGTGTCGCCGTTGAGCTGGGCCAGCTCGACCGGCGTCCGGCCGTCGCCGGGGGTCCACGCGAGCCCAGCACCCTCGAATGGTGAGCGGAAGTCGATTCCGTGCTCAACCAGTAGCCGTACCCGGTCGGGTTGGTGGTGCTCGACCGCCCAGCGCAGCTGGGTCCGCAGCATCTGCGAAGGTGCGTCCAGGTCTGGGATCCTGGTCTTCCATGGGCCGCCATCGCTGGCGCCGAGACCGTACTCGAACAGCAGCTCCAGGTGTGAGTCATCCGGCGTGAACATTCCGTTGTACAGGGTCTGCGCGTCGTTGGGGTCGGCACCGGCGGCGAGCAGCAGCCGGCCCAACGCCTGCCAGTGCGGGTGGCGGGGCTGACGCCGCGGGCCCAGCTCGCCGAGGCCGAAAACTCCGGTCAGCACCGTGAACGGTGACGGCAGGGCATCGAAGAGGTAGCCCTCGTTCGCGTCAGCACCGGCGGCAAGCAGTTGCTCGGCGACCGCGAGCACACGCTCGACCGACACGGCCGGGTCGAGACGCGAGTAGGCGAGGTAGAACAGCGGCCGCCACCGGAACGGGCCACCTCGCTCGGCCGCCCGTCGCGGACGCGCGGCGAGCAGCCGAGCGACGTCGTCCGGACGGGCAGCCGCAGCGGCGGCCCAGATGTTCGCCGAGGTCAGATCGGGATGCTCAGCGATCAGTCGCCGGGCCTCGGCCCAGCGCGCCGGCCCGTCCTCGCGGCCGTACGTCAGACAGGCGAGGCGGCAGAACTCGTCCGCACGGTCGGCCACCGAAACCGCGCCGAGCCCGGTTTCCCAGCCGTGTTCAACCACTGTTGCGAGGTATCGCCTGAGCCGCGGCCAGCTGGCGAACCCGTACTCGCGGGCGACGACCAACTGCGCGGTGGCAAGCGGCAGGCCGCTGAGGTCGTCGGGAACCCCGCCGGGATTGTGGTGGGCCAGCCGCGCCACCGCGCCGGCGTCGCCGGACCGGACGGCGCGCTGGAGGGACCGGGCCTGCCGGCGGAAGCTGTCGAGGTCGGGACGGGCCGGAATGTCCAGGGTAGGCACGACGGTCTCCTCTCGTCTGCCTGATGTCCGCTCGGTCAGGCCGAAAGGAGAACGTTGGTGATCATGCTGCACACCCCAGGTGGGCTAAGCCCATTCCCGCGGACCGGTGGCTTCCTGGCAGCCGCCACCAGTTTAGCCGATCCTGCCGTGACCCCGGCCCGAGCAGAATCCGCGCCAACCAAGATCAGGTGTGCGCTCATGGCACCCCTCTGTGTCAAGACGTGACCGGGAGTGGTGTTCTAGGGTGGGGTTCGGCGGGTCCGGGAAGTGACTTCTCCGAAGTGTCGATCCCGGGGTTTGGGTCGGCCGCGCTGGATGTCAGAGTCGCCCCCACGTGTCCTCCCGGGCCCGTCTGGAGCCGTTTGGCGTCAGCGACCATCTGCCGGTAGACGACGTCGGAGAGCCGCCGTTTCAGAGCTCGCATCGCTTCCATGGTGGTCTTGCCGGCGGCGAGCTTGCGTCGGTAGTAGCGGCGGCCTTCGGTGTCGTTTCGGAGCTGGACGACGGCCATGATGTGCAGGACCCGATTGATGCGCCGGTTGCCAGCACGCGATAGCCGGTGCCTGTTCTGGTCGCCGGAGGATGCATCGATTGGCGCGGTGCCGTTCCAGGAGGCGAAGTGGGCGCGGCTGGCGAAGCGGCTGATGTCACCGATGTCGCCGATCAGGCGGGCGGCGCCGGACGGGCCGATGCCGTGCAGTCGCTGCAGCCGGCTGCCGGTCGAGATAACGAGTTCGGTGAGCTCCCGGTTCGCGACTTTGATCTTCTTGTCGATCGTGACGAGTTCGTCGATCAGTTCGGAGGCCAGCCGCCGGCGGGTCTTGCCGACGACGTCGCGCGGCCGGACGGTGTTGAGCAACGCGCGGGCCTGCTGGGCCGAGAGGAACTTCTTCGCGCCGCCGGGCACCAGTTCGAGCAGTAGGTGATGCAGCCGGGACACTGCCTCGGTGCGGGCGTGACCGAGCTGGTCACGGCGGTCGACCAGCAACCGCAGCGCCACCGTGGTGTCGTCGATGACGGCCTGCCGCAGGCCAGGAGTCCGCAGGGCGACGACGGCGACGCTGTGCGCGTCGACGGGGTCGGTCTTGCGGCCTTGGCCGGTGGAGAAGACCCGGGCCCGGGCGGATAGCTTCGCGGGAACGTCCACCACGGTCTCGCCGTCGGCGACCAGGCGCTGGGCGACGTGGCGGCCGATGCCGTTGCAGCCCTCGACCGCCCACACCCGATCGGTGTGCTTACGGCCGGCGGCGAGCATGCCCTGGTAGCCGTCACGGTCGGTGCCGAACCGGCCCTTGCCGAGAATGCGTTCTCGCTGGTCGATGACCTCGAAGGTCGCGGAGCGTTTGTGCGGGTCTACGCCGATGATGACCTGGCCCATGTGGTTGCCTCTCCCTCCATCCGACAATGGGGTGTCGACGGGAGGGCAGCGCTACTTTGAGCTGGGCATACCCCTCTGGAGCCACTCCGCGCCGCGGTGACCGGCAGGGCGCATGCCATGAGTGAGCCACACCGAACTCCGGTGGGCAGCCGCGAGCGAGCGACTCCGCCGGTCACCTCGACCAAGCCTGGCCGGGCTGCGGTCGTAGATCAATGAAACAAGTAGCCGCGAGCCGGTGCACCTACCCAACTCTCTTGGTAACCCAGCGTGAACAGCGGATGGAGGCCACTGCGTCCGCAGCCGCCGGCGGATCCGAATCGGCAGACATCCCGGCGTGTGTACGTCTGGCGTACCTGGCTCTGCACTGGAGCCCGTACACCGACACCCGCCGTCACCCGTCAGCCGCGACAGCCCCAGACCCGGGCAGCAGACGGGCGGATGCAGCAGCCGCGGCCAGGCGGAGTAGGGTTGGCCCTTGACGGGCCGTTAGCTCAATCGGCAGAGCTGAGGACTTTTAATCCTTAGGTTCTGGGTTCGAGTCCCAGGCGGCCCACCACATGACCTGGGAAAATAGTCATCGATCGATGATCGAATCACCTTCTGTCCGGCCAGATTTGCCGGATATGACCCGCTATGCGGGGAGCACCCAGCGAACACCCAAGACGCCCACGACCGCGTCGGCGGTCGACGGCTGCAGCCCGGACCGCAGGGTGTGGTATCCAGGACGGGGGGAGGCCGGGCCGGGTGACCATGCGCGCCGCCGAGTGCAACCCGGCCATTCCCGGCGGCATCATCTAGAAGTTCGTCAACTACCGGCTGCGGTTGGTCGTGGTCGGCGACATCACGGGCCGCACCGCCGGCGCGCGCCCTGTCCGCTGGCCCGGTCCTTCAGCAGCTCCAGGTACCGCTCGTAGTCGGGCGTCCTGTTCACGCGTAGAGACGCCAGCCGCTGGGCACAGAGCCAGTTGGCGACCTGCCCGTCGACGATCGGCGCGGCGTTCGGGTCAGCGATGCCATCGACGGCCGTGGTCATGAACAGCCACGTGGTGAAAGAACGCCCCGCCGGTGCGCGACGGGTCGGCCGTCGGTGTGCAGCCTGGGCCTGACCGCCCACAACGCCCGTGTGCCGGGCGGGGCTGGTGGACCCGAACGGTTGTGAGCCCGAGGTGCGCAACGCAGCCTGTCATATGCTGCGCTCGGGCGGCGCGGCACCATCTCCATGTCGATCTCCCGCAAGAGTCGATCGCGCCGCCCCAACCCCTCCCCCGGCATCACCCTGGTCGTTGGTGCTCTGTCTGCCAGGTGAGGCAGGTGGGTCGGCGGCCCGTGGCGGCGTATTCGGCGACGGCGCGGCCGGCGGCGGCGACACTGGCCCGGGCCAGGATGGCGGGCACGGTGACCAGGCCGGAATCGGGCGATTCGACAACCGTGATCGGGCCGACGGGTTCGTGCTCGATGCCCCGTGTGCCGTCCGGGAGCCAGCACACCGCTGCCCGGTTGACGCGCGTGTCGACGTCGATCCGCAGCTGAGCCTGCCCGTCCACGGGGCCGATCCAGATGGTCTGGCCGGTTCCACCGTGGGCCATGATCGACTCAGCCTGGCCGGCGAACAACTCGGCGGCGCGGACCGGGTCGGGCAACGGCTCGCGGTGGCCGTGGTAGTCCATCATCACCGCGGTCAAAGGTCCTCCTTCCCCTATGCCGGTCGGTCGGGCCGTGTGGCCGGCGGCGGGGGCCGTGCCGGCGCGGAGGTTGTGGCCGGCGAGCTGGTGGGCCGCGATCGCGGTGGCGGCGGGTCGGGTTGATGCCGCCGGCATCGGTCTTCTGCCTGAGTGCTGCCGAGCGCGGATGGCCACTCCAGAGATCCCGCAGGTACAGGTCGTGTTCCTGCCGTCATGGACTCACCCGCGACCTGGGCCGTGTCCATGGCTGTGACCCGGTGCGATTGGGTTGCCTCCCGGTCCGGTCGGGTTGGGTTGTCTGGCTAGCGGCCGAGGCGTCTGGCTGTCTGGTCGATCAGCGTGTCGGTGAGGTCGTGCAGGAATGCGAGCGCCGTGTCCGTCTCCGCGGTGGGTATCAGCGCCTGCACGTACGACATCACGACCAGGTTCTCGTCGCGGACGAGGTGAGTGATGTCGATCTGGGTGGCTCCGAGGCCGCCGCCGGTGGTGCTGCTCGCGTCCAGGTCTTCGACGGTTTCGAACGATATTCCGCTGTCCTCCCACCAGCCGGTGAGGTCGGCGGTGGTGGTGCCGGGTGTGGTGTCGTCCCACAGGTCGACGTAGCGGATGGCGTCCTGGTTGTACGCCTCGACCGCGCCTGGCACGTCGTCGTAGACCCGGACCTGTATTCCGCCGACGGGTTCGAAGCCGCCGAGTTTGGTGGTGAAACGCCCGTCGGTGGCGTGGGCGACGTAGATGCAGTTCGCAAACCAGTGGGTCCGTCCCACGCTGTAGGTCGTGTGGTGGTCCAGGGCGGGAGCGAGGGTGAGCCCGAATCGCCGGAACAGGTCCTCCGACCGCAGCCGGTTGCACAGGTTGAGGGGCATCTCGTCATACGGCGGTGTCGGGTCGGGCCGCGGGTCCTCGGGGTCGGTCCCGCACCCGCCGGCGACGCTCACGAGTACGGCGGCCAGACACGCGGCGAGGATGCCCCGTCTACTGGTGGTGGGGTTCATCGCCGCTCCTCGAGAGGGGTGTCGAGGGTGAGGGAGCAGGTGATCAGTCGGTGGTCCGATGGCGGCGGCTGGCCGGGGTCGGGTAGGTGGACGCGGTAGGTGTCGGGCAGGACGTGGGGTGTCATGGCGTCGTTGGCCAGGAGCCAGTCGATGAGCAGACCGCCGCCGGGGTCGTTGCCGGGGTTGACGGTCGGCGCGATCGGCTGGGTGGGGTCGGCACGCCATGCCATTTCGGCGACGGCGTGCAGGCCGCAGCCGTTGGTGCGCTGCCCGGTGGTGGTGTCCCAGTCGCCGATGAGGTGGTCGACTGCGCGGGTGTCCGGCCCCCATGCGCCGTCCGGCCCGAGTGTGCCTTTGTGGGTGCGCTGGTGGGGTGTGGCGGCCATCCAGTCCCGCTGCGGCAGGTGGTCACCGGACGCGGTGCCGTTGAGGTCGCCGCCGCCGATGACCGGCAGCGGTTCGCTGTCGCCGTAGCGGCTGACGCGGCGTGCTTGTTCGAGTCGGGCGTCACCGGACAGGGGTTCGAAGTGGTGCACGAAGGCCAGGAACTCCCGCCGGTGATCGCGTGCTCGTGCGCTGTCGCGGAGGGCGAACCGGGCGACGTTGCGTTGGTCGTCGAACACGCCAGGGTCGTCGGGGTTCCACCAGCGGCGCAGTATCAGCAGGTCCGGGTTGTAGAAGATGGCGGGTGGCATCGGTCCGCGTCGCATCGAGCCCAGCTCGGCGACGTACGGGACACCGAGTTGGTCCGACAGGGCCTCGGCGGCGGCGTACTTCGCCGCGCCGGCGTTGTCGCGGTAGCGGCTCGCCTCGCAGAACAGGATCAGGGCGGGCGCTGCGGTGACGTCGGCGAACGCTTGTTGGAGCGGGGTGAAGTCGTAGCGGCCGTCCGGCGTCCGGCCGCCGTTGTGGTAGTTGAACAGGGCGATGTCGATCACTGCTCGCTCCTCTCGTGCCTGCCGGCCGGTCGGCCGGTCGTGCTTGCTCTGGTGGTGGTCGTCGGCCCGGACACGGACCTGGCTGTCGCGCGTTCGGTCGAGCCGGGCGGTCAGGTCGCTACGGCGCGTCTGGAACGGCCGGGGAGTGTGGGCGGGCTGGGTTGTGCTGGTTCGGGTCGTCGTGGCTGGTCGGGGGCTCCGGGGTCCGGCCCGGTGTCGGGTCGGACCCCGGAGGTGTTCCTCCCTGGATGGCCCTGGCATGCCGTGCGCTGCCCTGCCGAGCCGAGCGGGCGGCTTGGCTCGGCGCGCCGCGACGCAGGCGTGCCATGGGTTCCCCCTCTACGCCCCGGGTTCGGGGTGTGGGGAGCTGATGGGCGGCGGTGTGCCGCGTCCGCCGGTGTCGAGTTCGGTGACCTGCGGGTCGACCCGGGCGACGACGGAAGGCTGCTGGTAGGTGGCGGGGCCGTCACGGCCGCCCCGCGGTCCGGGGGTGTGCCGGGGTTGGTGGGGTTCGGTCCGGGCGTCACCAATCCGGGGGATTTGCTGCAGGGCGGCCATCGCGGTGTCGAGCCGGTCCTGGCGGACGTCGAGTTGGCGCATCATCGCGGCCTGGTGGGCGAGGCCGGTGGCGGTGGCCTGGACCAGCCGGGCGGCGGTCACGTCGAGCCTGGTGAGGTCGATGGTGCCGACCTTGGTGTGGGCGTCGGTGACCTCGGCGACGGCGCGGGCCTGGTGGCGGTACGCGAGGTCGAGGACCTGGTCGGGGCGGGCGTGCTGGTAGCCCCGCCCGCGCGCGACGGTGAACACCGTGCGGTGCCGGGTGAGCAGGACCTCCGCGGCTTTGCGGGCGGCGGCGTGGATGGCCTGCCGGCCACCGGTGTGGTCGGCGGGGTCGAGGTCGAGCAGTTGTCCCATCTCGTCGTAGCTCAGGATGTCTCCGGGCTGGAGCCGCGACATCGCGGTGGCGAGGATCTGCCACCGGGGGGCTGGGCCGATCGGCTGGCCGGGTCGGCGAGCGGCGCTGCGGTCATCGTCCGGGGGTGGGGTTGGGCGGGTCGTGTCCATGTCAGTCCGTGCCGTCGAGGGTGCCGACGAACCGGCCGTAGGTGGGCCGTCCGTCGCCGAGTCCGATCAACGCTCCGGCGGTGTGGGCGGCGTTACGCAGATCGGCCAGGTTGATGACGGCGGGGTCGTAGACGCCGCGGGCCTGTAACCGCCAGCGGGGAAACACCGGTCGGGTGCGCATGACGCGGGCGTTGCCGACCTTGACGGGGGCGCGGTGGACGTGGCGGGTGTCGGCGTAGAGGGCGGCGGGATCCCGGGGACCCTCGTACAGCACCGGGACCTTCATCGTTTCGATCAGCACACCGCGTTCGACCTTCTTGCCGTCGCGTGACAGGCGGGCGCCCTCGACCAGGCATTTGGTCAGGTTCGGTGCCGGGATGAACGGACCGACGTCGGGGTCGTGGTAGAGGCCGCCGAGCCATTCCAGCTGGGCGATCTCGGCGTGGTCGTCGTCGGTCTTCTTCGCCTTGGCCGAGATGGGCCGGATCTGCCGCACGATGGTGTCGAGGGGATCGACCAACCGCGCGTTGTGCATGAGCAGCGGCGCGGTGCCGGCAGCATCGAAGATGAAACTGGGCACGAGTGGTAACTCCTGATCAGCAGTGAGCCGGGTCAGACACCGCGCGGGGAGGTAGGGCCGCGCGGCCGACGGGGCGGACAGGGCGAGGACGTCGCGCAAGGTGTTGTCGCCGTGGGGGTCGTCGGGTGGGCCGTCGTCGGCGGTGAGGATGGGCAGCACGGTTACTCCGGGCCTGCCGGACGTGGCTGGGGGTGGTCGGTGGTGAGGGCGGTGAGGATGTCGTCGAGGGCGATGGGGTCGAGGTCGAGGACGATTTCGTGGTGTCGGGTGTCGTAGGTGATGTTGACGACGCCGACGAGGTGGCGCTCGCCGAGGCGGACGCTGACCGGGTTGGTGCGGCGTCGGGTGAGGAGGTCGATGATCTGCTCACGGTTGAGGACGTCGCCGCGGAAGGTGTGGCTGGTGGGCATGCTTCGGCCGGGGATGGCGTCGCGGTACCAGTGGAGGGTGGGGGTTTCGTGCCATCCGGCCCAGTCGGTGTTGATGGTGGTGTGGCCTGCGTGGTGGCGCAGGACGATCTGTTCGTGGTGGACGAGGGTGGCGTCGCCGGGGTGTGTTCGTAGGAGGGTGACGACGCTGTTGATGATGTCGGCGGTTTCCTGGTCGGCGTTGGTGTGGTGGGGCCGGTGGCGGTAGAGGACTTCGAGGCGGGCGTGGTGTTGGCCGTAGGAGCCGGCGAGGTCGTCGTCGGGGTGCAGGGGCCGGGCCTGGACGGTGAGGCCGTCGCGGGCGAGGCCGATCTCGACCGGTTGCGCGTGCAGCGTGGCTCCGATCAGGTTCAGGACGGTGGCGGCGGGTGTGGTGGCGGTGGTGTAGAGGCGGTATTCGGCGGCCATGGGGGGTCAGTGGCGGGGTGCGGGGCCGGTAGATGTGCGGTCGGGGGTTCGGTGTGGTTGGCGGGTCATGGCGGGGTGGGTTCCTCGGATGTGGCGGGGAGGGGCGGGTCGGTCAGCGGGCGCGGGGGTTGATATGGGCGATGAGGACGGCGGCTGTGGTGCCGCGGGAGTGGTTGGTGGCGTCCGGGTTCGGCGGCGGAGGGTGTGGGGTGGTGAGGCCGGGTTGGTGGAGTAGGGCGGCGGTGTGGTCGGGGCTGCGGTGGTGGTAGGGGATTCCCGCCGCGACGAGGTGGTGCCGCGCGGCCCGGAGCCGGTGGTCGACGGGGTGGGTGTGGATGGTGACCACCAGGACGCTGTGGGCGGGTAGACGCTGGGCGAGGTGGCCGGCCAGGTCGTGGAGGTGGTGGTCCGCGAGGTGGTGGGCGACGCTGGTGGCCATGACGGCGACCGGCTCCGCCGGGTCGATGTGGGCGGTGACGGCGGTGGCCAGGTGCGCTGGTCGGGTGGGGTCGGCGTCGACCACGATCACCCTTCCGGCGGGGTGGCTGGTGTGCAGGGCCCTGCAGTGGGCGAGGACGAGCGGATCGTGGTCGACGTACACGATGGTGCTGGTCGGGGCGACGTGTTGGGCGATGGTGTGGGTGTCGGCGCCGCCAGGGTCGGGCAGCCCGGGGTTGAGGTCGACGAACTGGCGTATCCCGTCGGCGGCGAGGGCCGCGACGGTGTGGGCGGCGGCCTGTCGGGCGGCCCGGTAGCTGTGGGGGATGCCGGGATGGGCTGCGGTGATGTGGTCGGCGAGGGTGCGGTCGGCGGCGAAGTGGTCCTTGCCGCCGGCCCAGTAGTTGACGATCCGGGCGAGCGTCGGCCGCCGGGTGTCGATGGTGGGCTGTCGGGTCATGGTGGCGGTGGGTGTGTCGGTCATCAGTGGGTGCCGGTGGGGGCGGGTCGGCCGGCGGGTCGGGGTTGGCGCCACATGGGCCACAGGGGTGGTCCGCCGTCGGGCAGGTGGACCGGCGTCGGTGTGGTGTCGTAGTAGCCGTGCCGTTGGTAGAGGCGTCGGGCGTCGGTGGTGGTGGCGACGAGGTGGACGGGGGTGCCGGCGGTGTCGCAGGTGGTGTGCCGGTGGGCGAGCAGGGCGGTGCCGAGGCCGTGGCGCTGCCGGTCGGGTGTGACGCCGAGGTAGGCGAGGTAGGTGTGGGGGCGGCGCGGGGTGTGGTGGTGCAGCACGGCGGCGAGGCGGGCGAACCGTGGAGCGTGTTGGCCGGCGATCCGGTCGATGAGGGCGGTGTGGTGGGGATCGAGGTCGTGGGCGATGGTATGGGGCAGCCAGACGGCGGCGCCGGCGTGGTCGCCGCTGGTGTACACGGTGCCCGAGGTCATGGCGTGGGTGAGGATCGCCGGGCAGAGTCGCTGGTAGACGTGTCGGCGTTCGGCCGGGTCGGGGATGAGCCAGACGGCGTCGGGAGTGCCGACGAACGCCTCGACCAGGGTCGCCGTGAGTGCGGGGATGTCGTGGCGGTCGGCGACACGGATCACGGTCGTGGTGGGGGTGGTGGTCACCGACGGATCTCCTTACGGACGGCGGGCGTCGGGTGGGTGGTGGGGCGGGTCGCGGCGTCGGCGCCCGCGCCGACGGTGGCGTAGACATGGCGGCGGGTGCGGTGCAGGACGGCGGCCCATGCCAGGCCGGCGGTGACGGCGGCGGCGTAGAGGCCGGGCAGCGCCCACCGGGCCGGCGAGCCGGGCGGGGCGTCGAGGAGGTCACCGAAACCGATGAGAGTGCCGCCGAGGATGAACACCAGCAGATTGAGCGCGACGCCCGGAGCGAACGCGGTCGACCAGCGGGACTCACCCCGGCGGTCGTGACGAAAGTAGACGAGGACGGCGAGGCTGGTCGCGGTCATCAGGATCAACACGCCCAGGCCGCCGGTGACGGTCAGCCAGAAGAACAGATGAACGATCGGATCCAGGCCGGCCAGGGCGTAGACCACGATGACGAGGCCGGCCACGCCGGTCTGGGCCAGCGAACCGAGCCGCGGCGCCCCGGTCCGCCCGCTGGTACGCCCCAGCGCGGCGGGAAGGACCTGCTCACGGCCCAACGCGAACAAATAGCGGGCGACCATGTTGTGGAAGGCCAACAGAGCGGCGAACAGGCTCGTCACCAGCAGCAACCGGCCCACGTCCACGAACAGGCGTGGGAGGTGGCCGTCGACCAGCACGAACATCAACTCCGGCCCATGGCGGGTGGCGGCGTCGATGATCTGGGTGGGGCCGGCGGCGGTCTGCATCGCCCACGCCGACCCCGCATACAACACGGCGGTGACGGCGATCGCAGTGTAGGTGGCGTGCGCGACCGTACGGCCGGGGTCGCGGGTCTCCTCCGCGAGGACGGTGGTGGCCTCGACACCGACGTAGCCGGCGATCCCGCCGACGAGGATCGCCGCCATCCCCGGCACCGCCAGATGCCCCGGCGCCAACCCGTGCAACGCTAGTCCCCCGCCTGCGGCGGGGTGGGTAGCCATCACGGTGTCGAAGACCACCACCACGGTGATCTCCGCGACCAGCAGCACACCCAGGACCCGGCCGTTGAGGTCGACCCGCGCCAACCCCAGCACCGCGACCAGCAGCCAGCCGCCGAGCGCCCACACCCACCACGACACGCCGACACCGGCCACCGCCGACACGGTCGCGGCCGTGACGACACCGAACGCCCCGTACAGGCCGATCTGCATCAGGTTGTAGGCGACCACCGCGACGAACGCCGCCGCCACCCCACAGGCCGGGCCGAGAGCGTGCGCGACGTACGAGTACATCGACCCGGCGTTGACGACATGCCGCGACATCGCGACGTAGCCGACCGCGAACACCACCATCACGGCGGCGGTCGCCGCGTACGCGACCGGCACCCCCGACAGGCCGGTCACCGCGTACGCGGTCGGCACCGCCGACGCGACCACCGTCATCGGCGCCGCAGCCGCCAGGACAAAGAACACCACCTGCGGCACACCCAGCCGCGACCTGGCCAACGCGGCGGCGACACCACCCCGACGCGGACGCGGCACACCAAACGAAACCGACACAACGATCCCCCAAGAAAAGACAAGAACCAGACGAGACGGAGGCAGGTCAGAGAAAAGGGCGGGCAGGGTGCCTGAGCAGACGCCTGAACAGGGCAGACGGTGGTCAGGTCCGACCACCCAGCACAGCCCGACCGACCGCCGCCGACAACTCCCACAACAGGGCGTCGACCTGCGCCGGCACCAGGCTCAACAACCGGTCCAGACGCTGCCGAGCCCGCGGCTCACCGCCGAGGAACCGGCCCTCGACACCAGCGGCGACACACAACCGCGCCAGAACGCTGTCGAACTGGTCCAACCGGTCGCCGCGGCCGATCCGGGTCGACAACCGGGCCCACGGCCACGCCGCCACGTTCATGTCCGCCGGCTCCCACACCGTCCGGACCGTCACCAGCCGCCGGACCCGCACCGGACGCACCACCCCCGCGTCGGCCAACCGCTGACCGATCGCCGGCACCGACACATCCGCGAGAACGTCGAGCCACACCGGAACCGGCTGACCCGGCTCAGCCGCCACCCAGGCCACGATCTGCCGCTCCAACCCGACCAGCCGCACCCCCGGTTCCGGACACGCCAGATGCCCCGACGGCGTCACCACCAACACCCCCGCCACGACCAGATCCGCCAACACCGCAGCCGCCACCCCCAACCCGGCGATCCGCGCCGTCACCCGCAACTGACCCGACACGTCGTGATGCGCCATCAGGAAGAACTCATCCGCCAACAACCGACGATCAACCGGCAACGACAACACCGACCGCCGACCGGTACCGGACTGGTAGACGGTCATCGAGGGTGCCGTCCCGTCCACGGCGTGAACGGCTGGCGAGACGCGGCTCGCCGGTCGCGCAGATCGAGGGCCGACAGGTGGGGGTTCGGCCCGGTCGCGCAGGCCAGGGAGGCGGCGAGGGCGACCCGCAGCCCGCTAGGTGGCAACATGACTTCACCCTTCGACTGGTGCGGCGTGTGGTGGGCCTGCCGTGCCGGTGACGGGGGACACCGGCACGGCAGGCTGTCTGACGGGGCGGCCAGCGGTCACGCTAGGTACGCGGCTGGCCGCCGAAGTCCGCTGCAATTACCCGCTGGTCGGCGGCACGCGGTAGACCCGAGCGCTGATCGACTTGCTGCGAACAGCCTGGGCAAGGCGGTGGGTGTCGAACAGCCTCGACACGAACCTTCGACGCTGGGGCTACCGCAGCCGCGGACGCTTCATGGCTTTGGCCTGTTCGGCCGAGTGTCGACTCGCGAGATGTCGAACCTCGCCAAGGTCACGTCCTTGCCTCGGGGTCGTGCCGGGACCTTGGTGTCGAGAGGTATCGACAGCGCCGGACTAATGTGTCCGCTCGCACTGCCATTGGCCAGACACGCGGACAACTGCGACGCCAGCCCTAGTCGACGCATATCCAGATACAGCCGGGCCCCGGATCGCGCATCCACCATCGGCTGCGGTCAACTCGCCAGGCGCCAACCACGGCTGACGGGACGTTTATCGAATGGACGGTACCGGCCACGGCCGAAGACCATCGCGAGGTTGATCAACGACAGCTGCAGGGCGCGGAGCAATCGCTCGACCGGAAGCTCGGCGAGCTACGTACGGCCGTGGGATCGCGCGGAAGGACATCGCGGGGCTGGTCTACAGCACCCGCGGCACCGTGGCGAACGTCGAAGCCGGTCGGCGGGTGGTCGACGCCGGCCGGGCAATTGAACGTGGCGCACGCTGATCTTGCCGCACCCGGCAGTCCATCCCCACTGCGGTCCGTCGTTGTGTGGTCGGCTCTGCGCTCGAGCGCTACGGCGGTCGGCGAGGCGCAGCGGGCTGCGGTCGTGACCGGTCAGGGTTGGGTGTGCTGTTGGAGGATCGCGATGCTGGTGGCGAAGGTGGTGGTCAGGCTGTCGAGGACGGCCATGCCTTTGGTGGCGGTGGCGGTGGATGGTGCGCCGATGACGCCGGTGTGGGTGTAGCCGCGCATGCCGAGTACCAGGAGGTCGGGTCGTTCGGTGAGATGGTCGGCGGTCTGGAACCCGGATCGGACGAGTTCGGGGCACAGGTGCAGGAGCAGGGAGGTTTCGATCTCGCCGGCGTGCATGTCGTCGTGGCTGGTGCTGTCGAGGCCGGCGTGCTGGCGGGCGGTTTCCCAGTCTTGCCTCCTTGGGTACAGGGCCATGCGTCGTCTGTCGGCGTTGGCTTCCTGGACGATGTTGGACAGTACGTAGTTGCCGCCGTGGCCGTTGACCACGATCAACCGGTCGACGCCGGCCTGCTGTAGCGAATGCGCGATGTCGGTGATGATGTGGGTCAGGGTGGAGGAGCGGATGCTGACGGTGCCGGGCCATCCGGTGTGTTCCTGCGAGCAGCTGATGGTCACCGGGGGAAGGAGCATCAGGTCGTAGGCGGTCGCGGCGGCTTTCGCGATCGCGCAGGCGATGATGGTGTCGGTGATCAGCGGAAGGTGGGTGCCGTGTTGTTCGAAGCTGCCCACCGGGAGGACGGCGACGTCGGCGGCCCGGTGAGCCTCGTCCGTGGTGGTCGCGGTGGAGATCAAGTCCATGATCACAGTCTGGTCGTTGACGCGACGACGGAGAAGGCATTGCGGAACTCGACGACCTCGATGGATCCCGTTGCGCCGGCAAGCCGGGTGTGGAGGTGGCTCAAGGAGGTCATCGCCCTGGCAGCCGAGGTCGCGACGGCCAAAGTCAGGGCGCGGCTGCCTTCGGCACCGGCTTCTGCCAGCCGGTTCGTCGCCGCGTACGACCGGGCGAGCCAACTTCGGGTGAGTGCCTTTTCTGTCGGTTGTCAGCAGCCCAGCCGGTTGTCGAAGTCTTCAACGTTGAGACTTCCGCGGCCAGGTCACATGCCTTCGGACATCAGCGGCATCGGGTTGTCGAGTCGGTAGAAGATCTTGTTGTCGTTGCGGGTGACGCCGAGGCGCGCGTAGAAGCGCTGGGCGTGGGTGTTGTCCCGGTCGGTGGTCCACTCGAGTCGGCTGCAGTTGTTCGCCACTGCCACCTTGGCGAGGTGGTCCATAAGTTGCTTCCCGATTCCCTGGCCTCTGGCTGCTTCCGCTACGTACAGCTCTTTGAGGTAGAGGGAACGGGTCAGGCCGACAGCCGGCCACAGAAAGGAGTACGTCGCGAGCCCGACGAGTTCCCGGGCGTTCCAGGCGAGTGCGGCGTGGGCAAGGGGAGGGTCACCGAACAGCGCCTCGTTGATCTGGCGGATACGCACCTCGTACGGCTCGACTGCGGTCTCGCCGTAGAACGTGTCTAGTTCCTGCAGGAGCGCGGCGAGCGCGTCCACGTGGGCTGGATCGACGGGTGCTATGCGGGTCACGGACCTTAAGCCTTCCTATTTGGTCGTCGTCAACAGCGCTCGCAGGTCGCCTGCGGTCGACGCGGAACGTTGCGTCGCGGGCAGCGCGTCAAGGACATGACGTGCCCGCTCGGCGATTATGCCCTGACGCTTCGCCTCGTCGAGGCTGCCGATCGTGTCCGCGATCTGGTCCAGAGCGTCGGACGCATGGCCCGTGACAGTCAGACAATTGGCGCGATCCAGTCGGGTCAGTGCCCAGTCGGTGTAGTCGGCGGGTGGGCAGAGCTCCAGCGCGCGATCCTGGACGGCGAGTGCCGCCTCGACATCGCCCAGACGGGTGTAGGCGTTCTGCTCATGGAATCGCAGCTGGGCCTCGCTGTAGCCGAACGCGGAGGAATTGAGGTCGTCTCCGCCAAGGCGGGACAAGACGTCCTCGGCGCGTCCCAACGCGGTCCGGGTCTGCTCGCGCTGTCCCGTCGCGGCGTACGCCCGTGCTTCGACCGCCGCCGCCAAGGCGGTTCCCACCGACGCCTGCCCGGCGATCTCCTGCGCGTGCCGCGCGAGGTCGATCGTCTCCCGGAAGTCCGCGCCGTAGTAGTAGACATGTGCTTCCTGAGCGAGTACCCAGGAGCGCGTCACCGGGTCTCCTGCTTCGACGGCGGCGAGCCGAGCGGTGCGTGCCCATCGGTGTGCGGCCGACCGGTCATCGACCCTACACAGGACAAGGCACATCAGACCCGACATTTGCGCGGCCATCCTGGTCACGCGACGCAGGGTGGAAGCCGACGGATGACGTCCGATGACCTCTCTCAACTCGCCGAGGTCAGCGACGAACTCGGCGAGCAGCACAGCGGTTGGGCGGTCTCGCGTCGCACGGCCGTGCCCGGCGACGACCTGTTCCCACTCGTCCAGCCCGACCGAGGTCATCGATCCCGAACTCAATAACTCATTGAGCGAGCGACGCAACCCGTCAACGTCGTCGCCACCCACCGACGAGCCGGTCCCTACACGGTCGTGACCATCACCCTGGGAGAGGCGCCCGCCAGCAGGTGATGCCGCCAGCGCACGAGCGCCGGGGACCTCCGCTGGACTCGCCTGCGCCAGCACCCGGGGGTCGACAGCTTTCCACCGCGCCTGACGAGCCGCCTCGGCCTTCTCATCCTTAAGCCGTGCTTCGAGAGCCCGGTATTCGTCGTAGCCGGAGATCAGTTCGCTGCCGGCATCGAGGAGCGAGTCGCACTGTACCCAGAAGACCCGGTCAACCACCTGCCGGCCGCATTCGACGTTGCCCACGGTGCTGCGAGTGCTGTGTACCCGCCGTGCCACGTCATCCTGGGTGAGCCCGCGCGTCCTACGCCATCCGGCGAGCCGACGTCCAAGCGCCCGCTTCACGTCACTGAGCTGCTGCGGATCCACGAGGAAAGCCCTCCACCGTCATCGCAGTGCCGATCACCATTCGCCACGTACCCCTCACGGCACGTCGACACTAGCCGACAACGGAGACCGGGGTCACACCCGGCCCGCGCAGCGGTATCCCGGCCGGCCCAGACAGAGTGGCGGGACGTTGTCGAAGATTCGTGTCGAGGGTGTTCGACATCGACGTTCAGGCGTTGAGTAGATGCGACCAACCTTTGATCCAGCACCTTGTCTGCGTCTGGGGATTGTGGCGCACGATCACCGCGACCTGCTGGGAACGGTGGGGCTTCAGATGGTGGTCGCGAAGATGTGTTCAGGACCGGGCAGCGATCCGACCGACGGGTCGTCCAGATGGACGGCCGCGACAGATGGGGAGTGGCGTAGCGGATGAGTGTCGACATGGTGACCAGCGATGGTCTGCGGGCGGCGATGGTGGATGGGTTGGTCGCTGATCATGCGGCGAAGGGTCTGACGATGCGGCCGGAGGTGGAGGCGGCGTTGCGGGCGGTGCCGCGTGAGTTGTACACGCCGGGTGTGCCGTTGGAGGAGGCGTACCGGGGTGACAACGCGGTCATCACGAAGCGGCGGGGTGCCGAGACCGTCAGTTCGGTGTCGGCGCCGTGGCTGATCGCCGAGATGCTGGGTCAGGCTGCTGACGCCTTCGACGGCGGCCTGCTCGGTCGGCACGTGTTGGAGGTCGGTTCGGGTGGCTACAACGCGTCGCTGCTGCGGGAGCTGGTGGGCCCGTCGGGTTCGGTGACGACGGTGGACATCGATCCGGATGTGACGGAGCGGGCGGTGGCCTGTTTGGCGGCGGCGGGCTACGGCGATGTGACGGTGGTGTGCGCCGACGCCGAGCAGCTGATCGAGCCGCGTCGCCGGTTCGACCTGATCATCGTGACGGCGGGGGCGTGGGATGTCCCGGAGTCATGGATCGCGCAGCTCGCCGAGGACGGCGTGTTGGTGGTGCCGTTGCGGACGTTCGGGATGACCCGGTCGTGGGCGCTGCGTCGGGTCGGTGACCGGCTGGTAAGCCACAGTCAGCGCCTGTGTGGTTTCGTGGCGATGCAGGGCACCGGGGCGCACGAGGTGCGCTATGTCGACATCGCCGACGGGGTGCATCTGCGGCTGGACGAGGACCAACCGGTGTCGGCGGAGTCGGTCGCGGGGTTGCTGTCGCAGCCGCGTGAGCAGGTGTGGGCCGGGGTGAGTCTGCCGCCCCGTACCGTGCTGGCGGATCTGGATCTGTGGCTGGCGGTGCGTCTGTCCGCTGAGGTGGATCAGTTCGTGGTGCTGTCGGCGCAGCAGGAAGCGGTCGACGCGGGCGTGGTGGCGCCCGCGTGGCGGTTCGGCACGCCGGCCGCGCTGCACGAGGGCACCTTCTCCTACCGGTCGGCGCTCGCCTGGACCGGTGACCGGTTCGATGTGGGTGCGTGCGCGCACGGGTCGGACGCCGCCGCGGCGGCGGAGCGGATGGTGGCGCACATGCACGACTGGGTGGACGGCGGCGAGCCGTCCCCGGCGTTGCAGGTGCTGCCCGCGGCTACTCCCGACGGTGACCTGCCGGCCGGGACGGTGCTGGACAAGCGGCACAGCCGCGTCGTCCTCACTTTCAACCCCGCATGAGAAGGGAAAACGCGGATGGAGATTACGGAAATCGAGGAGTTCGACCTGGACATCACCCTGGTCGACGCCGGCCCCGCCACGGGCGGGTACGCCACCAACACCGACGACAACTGCGGCTCGGGTAACACCGGGTCGAACGCCTGCTCCGGCGGCGGCAAGTAGTACGGATTCGACGCCGTTTCGGGCCCGGCGTCCACGGACGCCGGACCCTCTTTTCTTCCGGGGGTGTGTCGTGGTTCCTGCGGCGGGTGCGGCCCTGGTCAGAGCCGCCGCCTATCCGGACGGACTGACAGTGCCGTCCTGGCCCGACCTGACTTCAGAGCAGCCGGAGCTGTGGCAGGGGTGGCTGACGCAGGTGTGGGCGTTGCCGGGGTTTCCGGCGGCGGTCGCCTGCGCCGCGCCGGAGCTCGCTGAACGGGTCGGCCGGGCGGTGGCCGGCGAGCCGATGTCGGGTCGCCGGTGGCGTCGCCTGGTCGAGACGGTCGTGCGGTATCTGCTGCGGTGGACGACGCGGGCGACGCCGTTCGGTGTCTTCGCCGGGGTGGCGCCGGTCGAGTTCGGCGCCCACGCCGCTGTGCGGTGGGGTGGGGTGCACCGGGTGGTCGTGCGCCCGGACGGGGAGTTCGTCGCTGAGGTCACCGTCCGCGCGGAGCAGGACGTGGCCGTGCTGCGGGGTGTGGCGGTGGTGACGAACGCGGTGGGGTACCGGCGTGGCGGAGTGTGGGTGGTGCCCTGCGTCCACGCCGACGGTGACCGCAGGTGGGACGTCGAGGTCGGGTTGACCGGGCCGGTGCGGGCGGCGATCGACGCCGCCGCCCGCCCGATCGCCTTCACGGTGTTGGCGGAGCGGGTCGGCGGTCCGTCGAAGGCCGGGGTGGCTGCGGCCGAGCGGATGCTGGCCGGACTGGTGCGGTCGGGGGTGCTGCTATCGGAGCTGCGTCCGGCGATGACGGTCACCGACCCGGTGGCCCACCTGGCCCGCCACGTCGAGGTCCCCGACCCCGGCGGCCCGGTCTCGGCCGATATGCGTCTGGACGCGTCGGTGACGCTGCCAGCGGCGGTCCTGCGGGAGGCGGGTCGGGCCGCAGCGACGTTGGCGGCGGTGGCACCGCCCGCGCCCGGGTGGGTGGAGTACCACGGCGCGTTCATCCAGCGGTGGGGTCCGGGCGCGGCCGTGCCGCTGCGGGACGTGGTGACCGTGCTGGGTTTCCCCGCCGGCTACCGGGGGTCGACCCGCCGTGTGCCGGCGGGGTTCTCGGCCCGTGACCGGCTACTCGCCCACCTGGCTCAGCGGTCGGCGGTCGACGGCCGGGCGGAGGTCGTCCTCGACGACGACCTGGTCGGCCGGCTACGGGGAGACGACGACCGGCCGCCGACGCCGCACACGGAGTTGCGGTTCACGCTCGCGGCCGCGACCCTGCGGGATCTGGACCAGGGCAGGTTCACGTTGACGGTGGTCAGCGGCGCCCGCCACGCCGGGGTGTCCGCCGGACGGTTCCTGCACCTGCTCACCCCCGGCGAGTTGGCGTCGTTCCAGCAGACATATCGCAGTCTGCCGACCGTGTCGCCCGACGCGGACGCGGTGCAGCTGTCCGGGCCGCCGCTGGACCCGCGTCTGACCCCGCTCGCGCGGGCACCGGAGCTGCTGCCCGTCCTGCCCGTCGGGGACTTCCACCCTGACCCGCCGTACACGGTCGCGGATCTCGCCGTTGCCGGTGACGGCCGCCGGCTGTGGCTGGTATCCCGTAGCAGCGGCAGGCCGGTCGAGCCGTTGCTGTTCAACAGCGTGCTGCTGCCCGATCTGCAGCAGCCGTTGACGCGGTTCCTGACCGAGATCTCGACGGCGTGGACGGCACCCTGTGGCAGGTTCGACTGGGGACAGGTTCACGACCTGCCGTTCCTTCCCCGGATCCGGCACGGACGCAGTGTGCTGCACCCCGCCCGCTGGATCATCGACCGGCGTACCCTCCCACCCGGTGTGTCCTGGCCGGTGTGGCGCGACGCCTGGCAGCGGTACCGCGACCACCATCAGCTCCCGGCCGAGATCCTGCTCGGCAGCGGCGATGACGTGCGGCTGCGCCTGAACCTCGACGACGACACCCACCTCATCGTGCTGCGCCGCCACCTCGACCGGCATCCCCGTACCGTCGTCACCGAAGCGCCCGGACCGGCCGGCTGGATCGGCGACCGGCCCGCCGAAATCCTGCTCACCCTCACCGACACCCCAACAGCCACCCGACCCACCCGGCCGGTCCGAGCCGTGACCGCCGCGGCGCACCGGCCCGGACCGGCGTCGCCGTGGCTGGAAACCCGGCTGTACGGGCGGCTCGACGACATCCTCACCGACCTCACCCGACAGACCGCACCCGTCCTGCCGGTGGGCTGGTGGTTCCTGCGCTACCCGGACCCCGAACCCCACCTGCGGCTACGCATCCCACTGCTCGACACGGCGAGATTCGCCGACGTCGCCGGGTGCCTCGCCGAGTGGACACGCCGGCTGGAACACGACCGTGTTCTGCACGACTACAGCCTGCACACCTACCGGCCCGAGACCCGCCACGGCACCGGACCCATGCTCGCCGCCGCCGAGGCCGTGTTCGCCGCTGACTCCCACGCGGCGCTGCTGAGGCTGACCGGCGACCGCGTCCGCGGTGCGGACCGCCAAGCCGCCACCGCCGCCGGCATGATCGCCATCGCTGACGCGTTCACCTGCGACGGGCCGCGCTGGCTCACCGACCGCGTCCCGCACCGCAGCGGTCCGCGACTCGACCCCACCCAACTCGACCTCGCCCGCACCCCACACCACGACGATGACCGCGCGGCAGCCCTGGCCGCCTACCGGGACCTCGCCCACACGGCCGGCCTCGACCTCGACCAGGTGCTGGCTGACCTGCTGCACCTGCACCACGCCCGCATGATCGGCGTCGACACCGCCTCCGAACGGCACTGCCTGCGGCTGGCCCGCGCCGTCGCCCGGACCCACCAGGCGACCTCATGAGCAGCGGGCAGTCCCTCGCCGACGGCGCGGCCGGGGCCGCACTGCTGCACCTGGAAACCGGCGACTGGCCGGCCGCGTACGCCGCCCTACGGGAAGCCACCGCCGACGGCGTCAGCATCGCCGACGGCGCCAGCCTCTTCCACGGCGCACCCGCGCTCGCCTTCGTCCTCGCCACCGCCGACCACCCCCGGCTCGCGCGGGCCCGAACCATCGCTGCGACCGGCACCGCCACCGTGACCCGCCGACGCCTCGACGCCGCTCACCGCCGCATCGACTCCCGCCGCCGGCCGCACTACGCCGAGTACGACCTCATCCGTGGCCTGACCGGCCTCGGCGTCGCCCTGCGCCGCCTCGGCGACCACGACCTGCTCCGCCACGTCCTCGACTACCTGGTCCGCCTCACCGAACCGGTCGACGACCTCCCCGGCTGGTGGTGCCACAACGGACCCGACCGCCACCAGCCGCCACCACCCGGGGGCCATGCCAACCACGGCCTCGCCCACGGCATCACCGGACCCCTCGCCCTACTCGCCCTCACCCACCGCGACGGCATCAGGGTCAACGGACACACCACCGCGATCACCCGATTATGCGACTGGCTGGACCGGTGGCAGCAGCACACCGACAGCGCCACCTGGTGGCCGCAAACCCTCACGCTTGACGACCTGCACCGGGGCACACCGGCCCAGCTGCAACCGTTGCGGCCCTCCTGGTGCTACGGCACCCCCGGCATCGCCCGCGCCCAGCAGTTGGCCGGTATTGCCCTGCACGACACCGGCCGACGGCACCTCGCCGACACCGCCTTTGCCACCTGTATGAACGACCCCGCACAGACCTGCCGACTCACCGACCGCAGCCTCTGCCACGGCACCGCCGGCCTCCTCGCCACCGGCCGGCGCATCGCCGCCGACGCACTCACCCCGACACCCGTCACGCCGCTGACCCGCCTGCACCAACACACCACCAGCTCCACCACCGCCGACGAACCCGCCGGACTTCTCGACGGCACCACCGGCACCCGCCTCGCCACCGCAACCACCACCACGACCGGATGGGACGCCTGCCTCCTCCTGCACTGACGAA
Source organism: Micromonospora sp. LOL_023 (assembly GCF_048060115.1). Lineage (NCBI taxonomy): Bacteria > Bacillati > Actinomycetota > Actinomycetes > Micromonosporales > Micromonosporaceae > Micromonospora > Micromonospora sp. LOL_023. Next base: position 38,124 of record NZ_JBHMIM010000019.1, on the reverse strand, counting down.
AGGCCCGCCATGGACACCACCTGGAAACAGGTGACCATCGACTACCCCGGCCGCAGCCGCCACGAACGCGAACACAACGCCGTACCCCACCTCCACCGCGTGCTGCCCGCCGCCGAGACCGCCGGCCTCATCACCTCCTGGTGGTTCATCCGCAAAGGACCCTGGCGTATCCGCTACCTGCCCGCCACACCCACCGACCACCCCGACCCGGTACACCGCCTCCTCACCCAGCATGTTCCCTGGGCCAGTGACATCTACGAACCCGAAACCCACACCTTCGGCGGCCCCGCCGCGATGGATACCGCCCACACCCTGTTCCATCACGACAGCCATTACCTCCTCACCTACCTCCGCGACCAGCCCACCGACCGGCGCGAACGCTCACTCATTCTCAACACCGCACTGATGCGCGCCGCCGGACTCGACCTCAACGAACAAGCCGACGTCTGGGCCCGCGCCGCCCAGCATCGCGCCGACCACCTCCACCCACACCCGGCGACTCGCACCGATTCCGCCACCTGGAGAGCATTCACCAGCAAGGCCCGCTACCTGCTACTCGGCAACCCCCACCACTCGAGTGACTGGCACACCGCCTTCGCGCACGCCGGCACCACCCTTGCCGGCCTGCGCGCCACCGGCACACTCACCCGTGGACTACGCGCGGTCATCACCGAACACGTGATCTTCCACTGGAACCGGATCGGACTACCCGCCACCGCCCAGGCCACCCTCGCCCAAGCCGCAGCCGAAGCAATCCTCGGCAGCACGCTGTTGGAGGGTGGCGAGGCTCGTGGCGAAGGTGGCAGTCAGGCCCGTGATATCCACGCACAGGACCAACGCGTGGGTGAGCCACCGGTCACGATCCCCCGGGGAGCGGTGTCGGGCTTTTGATCGGCAACTTCCACCACAGGACAGAGGTGCGACGGCATGACCGTGACGGGCGAGATGGGTGTCGGGGATCCCGCGAGGCTGCGGGCGGCGATGGTCGCCGAGTTGCGGGAGGACGTCATCGTCTCCGAAGCCGTGGCTGCGGCGTTCTCGACCGTGCCTCGTCATCTGTTCGCGGCTGGTGAGCCGTTGGAGGCGGTGTACGACTCGAACACGCCGCTGGTGACCAAGGTCGGCTCCGACGGGGCCGCGCTGAGTTCGGTGTCCGCCGCGCACATCCAGGCGGTGATGCTGGAGCGGGCCGGGATCGAGCCGGGGATGCGGGTGCTGGAGATCGGCTCGGGTGGGTACAACGCGGCGCTGATCGCGGAGCTGGTCGGCCCCGAGGGTTCCGTCACGTCGGTGGACATCGACGCGGAGATCGTCGCGCGGGCGCGCCGGTGTCTGCGGTCGGCCGGTTACGGACGGGTACGGGTCGTGCGGGCCGACGCCGAGCATGGTGTGCCGGAGCACGCGCCGTACGACCGGATCATCGTGACGGTCGGGGCGTGGGACATCCCTCCGGCGTGGATCCACCAGTTGTCCGGGCGCGGCAGGATCGTCGTGCCGCTGCGGTTCGCCGGGTTGTCCCGCTGTGTCGCGTTCGACCGCGTCGGCGCCCGCCTGGTCTCCCGCAGCTACTGTCTCGGCGATTTCGTGCCGATGCAGGGCCAGGGCACGTTCACCGACACGGTGGTGCCGGTCACCGGTGACGCGGCGCTGCGGTTCGCCGGGCCCGACCCGGGCTTCGACGTGCCGGCGCTGCGCGGGGCGATCCACGGGCGGCGGATCGCACGGTGGTCCGGGGCGGCGTTCGACCTGCCTGATGAGTTGGAGCTGTTCGTGGTGACCAGCGGGCCGCTGGTGCCGTTCCTGCACGCCAGCCAGGCGCTGGTCGACCGGGGTGTGTTCACGTCGGCGGTGACCGTCGGCGCGGCTGTCCTGGTCGAGGCGGGCAGTTTCGCCTACCGGACGAAACGCGGGAACGAGGACACCGGCGGGTGGGAGAGCGGCGTCTACGCGCACGGACCGAACGCCGAGGACGTGGCCGAGCGGTACCTCGACCTGCTGCGCCGGTGGGCGGCCGGTTACCGCCGCCGAGGGGCCGCGCGCATCGAGTACATCCCAGGTGATGGCGACGGGGCCACGCCGCGCGGGTGGTGTGCGCCGAAACGCCACGGGGTCGTGGCGGTCTCGTGGCCGTGACAGCTCCCTGCGGCGGTTCCAGCGGCCGCCTGGCCGACCTCCATCGGAGTACGTCGCCGATGGGCGGCACGCCCGGCGGACCGGTGTCCTTCCGGTTCTGGAGCCCGGCGTGATTCTGCTGGCCTGCCGCCTGTGGGAAGTGGTCGGCCACCGTCAGTGGAGGGTGGACGGGTGCGGCCGGGCTGAGTCGCGGCGCACCGATACGGTGCGCGAGCCCGCTACGGGTAACGCGATCACCGGTCGGAGGCAACGGAGAGTAGTCGGTTGTTGATTCGTCGATCAGGGTTGACCGGGTGTGGAAGCGGCCTGCCGGTCGGCGGGTGTGTGGTGTCGCCGGGTGCCGGGGCGGCTGCTGTTCAGGACGGCATGGCCCTATCGGTCAGTCGCGACGCGGCGTCCAGCTGTGTATTTATGCTACAAAACCACCTACCATCGCGTTCAGTGAACGGAAGGTGGCTGGCGGGATGTCACGCCTGAGGGGGAAGGGAGTCATCGCTGAACGACTTCGCTGCGACACGCCTGGACGGTCACCACAGGTAATCGCCTATGGTTACTGATCATGGTAGCGGCACCGCCGCCGGTATTCGTCCGACCGTCAACCCGGGTGGCGTGCGGGAACGGGTCGACAGCGCCGTCACCCGCCTCTGGTGGCTCAGTCGCCGGGGCGCAGCCCTCCGGTCCGTACACCGGACACGAACCGGTGCCATGACGTGGGGGTGAACGTGAGGCGCGGTGCGGGGACACCCGAGCTGGTGACGTCCACCCGATCGCCGTGAAACGCGACTTCGACGCAGTGGTCGTCGAGACAACTCGAACTCTTCCGTCGCCAGATCGGTGGAATTTCCATCTCGGTCCCGCTGCGCGGGGGAACAGTCACCGGGTCTTCCGGTGTGGACCATGAGAAGTGAAGGGGGTGTGATGATGTCACGGCGAATACCTTTCGAAGTGCGACGCATGCCAGCCCTCGGCGTGATCCCATCTGCGGCGACGCGGCGACTTCCTGCACGATCCGATCGAGACGAGATCGCCAGGGACACCGAGTGTACCAAGATGGCACCAAACCAAGGATTTTCAGTTGATCTCGACAACGCGCGGATGACCACGCCATCCCGCATCAGCCCAGTGCAAAGGGCCCAGTGCCGTCTGCAAAGTGAAGATGGTCATAGTCAGATATTTACGCATCCCTTAGTGTTGTCGGTACACGACGAGAGGACGCGGACGCCATGACGACGCCTGGGCCGACCCTCAGCCGCCGACGTCTGCGGACCGCGCTACGCCATCTCCGGGAAGAAAATCACTACACGACCGATGATGTCCGCAAAGGTGTGGAGTGGTCTCTTTCCAAGGTGACCCGGATCGAGGCCGGAACCGTCACCGTCGCCCTCGCCGATCTCCACATGCTGCTCCGCTTCTACGGGGTGGACGATCCCGGCGAGGTCACACGACTTCTCGACCTCGCCCGGTCCGCCCGTCGGCGCAGTTGGGCCGCGAGCTACCGCGAGTACGTGTCCTCCGCCTACATCGACTTCATGGGTTACGAGGACGAGGCCGCCGTCATCAAACACTTCCATCCGGTCGTGATCCCCGGACTCCTGCAGTGCAGGGCGTACGCTGAGGCCCTCATCAGGCTGGTGAAGATACTGCCGCATGACGACAAAGAAATCCAAGCTCGAGTAGCGTTACGGATGCACCGGCAACAACGTGTCTTCGACCGCGCGGGCGAGGTGGAACTGCGGGTCATCATCGACGAACTCGCTCTCCAACGCAACGTCGGGGGGAGAGAGGTCATGCGCGACCAGCTCGCCCACCTTTCCGAGATGTTCGACCACCCCGCCGTGGAGATCGCCATCATCCCGTTCCACCCCGACGTCTCAGAACGCCCTACTTGGTCGTTCTCACTTCTCGAATTCACCTCGGAACAGGACAGCCCGGTCGTATATCTCGAGAACCTTCCGAGTGACGTCGCGCTCGTCGAGAACGAACAGGAAATAGTTTCCTACGAAGAGCTGTTCGAGAACCTGTGGAACTCAGCCGTCAACGGTGACACGGCCCGCAGCATTCTCGCCCAGCAGGCCTCGCGCTACGAGTGACGATTCCGATCACCCCGCAGGGCGGGCGGGTCCCGACACCGTCGCGACGTATCAGCCCGGCTCCCGGTCGTTCCCGCGCCTCAGCACCAGGATCAACATGGGTCGGGTGTCCGTGCCCGTCGGCGGCCACGCCCGAAACTCCCTCGACCAGCCGACACCGGCGAGTAGGAGGCGCCCGACCAGCGCGCGCACGTGCCGCGCAACCACGGGCACCCCCATCGCGGCGAACATCACCACGATCACCAGCGCCACCGCGGGCAGACCACCGGCCGCGACGACGTCGTCACCGACCAACCCGCACAGGTAGCCGCTCACCACCGCTGGCGCCATGCAGGACATGACGCGCCAGTGGGTAGCTGCGGCGGCGACACCAGCGCAGCAGTGGCCGTGCCCCGTCGCCGCCCACCGGCAATCCCTTGTCGTCGACGAGCCCCGGGCGATCCGATCAGACGCCGAACGCCCCGGACCGCCGCTGCCGCGCCGTCCGCGCCGCTGCCTACCTGCCATCTGCCGCTCTCCTGTCCAGCCAGGTCTGTTGGTCCGGACGAGTCTCCCACGCGGAACGCAAACTCTGCAATTGGCTGACTGCACTCGGCGGACTTCGTGACCTCGTCGAGACTCGGGCGCACACCCGCCACCCGTGCGGGTACAGGCTTTGACACACGTCAGCCCGCATGACCATCTGGCATGCGAAAAATGTTCACCAACCCATTACGGCGACAGAGATGAGACGCGTCGACCAGGGATCTGGTTCCCACGCCCCCGACGAGGACGGTCAAGTCGGCATCCACGACCGCCACGCCATGCCGCCGCACGCCATCCTAATAGATGCGCATAGACGTGCGGGAGTGAATCAAACAATTCCTCACATTCGGGTGCGCCACCGCCGGGGCGACCCCGCTCCGAGAAAGCCCACGCAGAGACGCACGCCAACGGCCCCCGAACAAACACACAACCGACAGAACGTGAACCTCGTGTTCGTTTCCCGCCCGCACCGACCGACGCCACCGGACACGCCGCAACGCCTCCACAGCCCACCCAATCCAGGCCCCGTCCCGTCCACCACCCCTACGACGCCGCACGCCCACGCCACCCGGCCCACCGAGCACGAGAGACACCCGTCCCGGCCCGTACCGATAGCCGAAAACCCGCGCCGGCCAACCCGCGTGGGGACGCACCACACCCACGACAGAACATGCGGCGACGGGGACAGACCAAGGAGGTGGGGATGGCCGACGACGACCACGAGGCACACCTGGCCGCCGACCGCGACCTGTGGCGATTGATCGAGGCGGACAGGTTCACCGGACACCGCTGGGACCGCATGATCGACGCGCTCGTCGCGGCCGCCGTCACGCAGATGCGCCACGACCTGCGCACCAAACAGATCTTCGGCCGCTGCGCCCGACGCGGCTGGCGACTCCACCCACCCGACGGATGGGCACACGCCGACCACGACAGCATCATCCAGGAGTCGGTCACGAACGCGCTGGCGACGTTCACCCGCCGGTGCCACGACGGCACCGGCTGGGACCCCAACCGCGACCACACCCTGCACGACTACTTCACCGGCATGTGCCGAAGCGAGTTCGCCAACACCTTCCGCCGATGGCGCACCAGCAGGAACACCAACGAGACCGCGCTTCCACCCGACGACACCGGCCCCGCCGCCCTGCGTTCCGAGCAGGACCCCGCACGATCCGCCATGGCCATGGTGATCCTCGACAAGATCAGACACACCACGGTGCTGTCGGATCTGCAACGCAGACTGCTGTTCGGCCACGCCTACGGCCTCACCCACCAGCAGCTCGCGGAACACTTCGACACCACGGTCCGAGCCGTCGAAGGCCAGATCCGCCGCGCCCGGCGACAACTTCGCAAGGAGGGGATCTCATGGTGAACGCACCCCGACCGACCCACCCCGCCACCGCACCCACCGACGCCTCCCGAGAGCACGGACCAGCCAACCCGGAAGGCCAGTTGTTCAACGGCCTGCTCCGCGCCGGCTCGCTCGGCGCCGCACTCGCCGGCTCCGACCCACGCGACCACACCACCGACGACGTCATCGCGGCCATCCGCACCGCCGCCGGCACCCCTCGCACAACCGTCGAACCCCACCGATCGGACCCGACCCCCCACCACGAATCGACGTCGGCCGGTCGCGACACCGACACGGTCGAGGTGTGGGAACTCGTGCAACGAGCCCAGGCAGGCGAGAGCGAGGCGTTCGGGCTGATCTACGACCGCTACGTCGACACCGTCTTCCGGTACGTCTACTTCCGGGTCGGCAACCGGCCGCTCGCCGAGGACATCACCTCGGACACCTTCCTCAGAGCGCTGAGGCGAATCGGCGGCTTCACCCGGCACAGCCACGACCTCGGCACCTGGCTGGTCACCATCGCCCGGAACCTGATCGCCGACCACCTCGGACCCGGCCACCACCACCGGCCCGGCATCATCCCAGAAAAGAAGCCCACCCTCGACATCCCCGACAAAACGACCAGCGACGACGCCCAGTGACAGACTGCACAGTGGCGGTGCCTTGCCGCCCCCGGCAGGCGGCGACAAGGCACCGCCCCTCCCAAGCCCGCCGGGCCGCGTCCGCCCGCTACCGGCGGCGACCCGCCGGGATCGCGGTGTCCGCTGGTGTTCGTGCACTTTCTCGACTGACCAGCCGATGAACTGCGCGATCTCCTCGACCGGCGTGTTGGACTGGCTGATCCACTCGCAGAGGGCCTGCCCAGCGACGGCAAACCCTCGGGGTGCTCAACTGAGGCAACGCGGCCGGCGGCGTCGGCGATGACCTGCACGTTCACGCCGTGGCACCGGTGCTTACCGGAGTAGTACGGCTTCTGGTCCGCCACAAGGTCGATCGGGATCAGCGTGCCGTCGAGGGGAGGTGTCGGATGCGTCGCATCGCAGTGGCCAGGTCCTCGGCGACTGCAGCGAGCAGCGCGATTGCTTCCTGCACGTACCGCCAGGCGGTGGCGACGCCGACGGCGAACCCGGCGGCGAGCCGGATGTATGTCTACTCCCTGGCCGTTGTAGAGGTAGGCGTTGGGGGCGATCCGCGGGCAGGTCGTGCTGGCGCAGGTCCGGACGTTCGCGCCGCCGGAGTTCGATCCGATGTAGCTGGTCCAGGCTGCGGCGGGGGAGGCCATGGCGAGGATTGCCGCGACGGCGACGCCGACGGCAAGCACCAGCTTGGCCACTCTGCGGCGTCGGGCTGGGGGCGTGGTGAGAGGCATCTCCTGAGCTCCTTCCGGCGATGCGCTTCGTATCGCGCATACGTCGTTGTACGGACAGCCGGCGCGTCCTTCCACTCGTGTAGCGCGTCGCTCCGGCGGTTCTCAGACAAGCAGGTCAGCCAGGTCCGGAACAGCGTTCAGCTCATGCTCGTACACTCTCCGTACAACCCCGGTCGGGATCCGTACGGACGGTGGCCTTGCTCCTCTGCCCTACTCGCTCATCGTTACCCGACCCGAGTAGCGATCGACGGCGAGCCGATTGACGGCACCCGGCCACCCTGCCGAAGGAAGACGGGATCTGGGCGACGGGGAACACGTACGACCTGGAAAGCTGGCGCCCGACCCTTCCCCGCTGGGTGAACGGGCAGGACCTCATCGTCACCGAGTGTCTCAACACGCTGGGCTCCGACCCTGCTAGTCCATTTGAGAGCCCTTTCCGTCCTCGCGAGATCGACCTCCATCAGTCATTGGTCAATGTCGCCTGACCATGCCACTGGCGTAACGGATGGGTGCCGCCCCAAGGCAGGTGCGGCACCCGTCCGTGACCAACAGCCATGTCGACCGTGCGGGTATCTTCCGCGCGGCCACCGTCGGCGCTGACTAGGTCACCTGTCTGTGATTTGGTGTAGTGCGACAGCGGTGACGTGCTGGAGTTCGTCGTCTCGGGTGATGCTGTCCCACTGGCCGGGATCCACCGGACGTCGGTCACCGGCCACGGCCAGGCGTAGTACGGGCAGGGCATCGGCGGCTGGTGGACCGATCTCGCCGAGTGTGCCGATGGCGCGGATCGTGGGCGGCCAGACCCGGCCGTGTTCGGTCAGCTTACGAACCACGGCGATGAGTGGGCCTACCGAGTCGGAAGGGTCGCCGGTGACCCGCCACAGCGCCGTCGCCGCCGAGGCCGTGATCCACGGATGGTCGGCACTGTGCAACAGGGCGCGGACACGATCGGCGTACCGGTGGGCGTCCGTTCCCAGTTCGGCAAGAAAGTCCAGGGCCTGCGCTTCGTGATACCGGTCGTCAAGTTGCGGCACGAGCAGGTCCAGCGCGGGCTGGGCGTCTCCGGTCAACCGCCAGTACGCCCGGACCGCCGTGTGCCTGGCCGAGGCGGGCAGTCGCCCGTCGGCGGCCAGGGGGCGGATCCGGGCCAGGGGAATCGCCGCCCTGTCGGGGAGACCGGCGGCCGCCAACGCGTGCAGCGCCCAGACGGCGGCGTCGCTGTCCAGCAGGTCGAGCAGATCTTCGTAAGCTGTGGCGGAGGCGCTGCCCCACGCGGCCAGGACTCGGGTGAAGGTGCGTCGTTCGTCGAACGTGGTGGCCGTCCGCAGACGCGCCCGCACTGCGGGCAGTAGCTGTGTCGCGTACTGGGGCACCCCGCTCAACACGTCCAGGATGCCCGGTGGCCGGGTCCACCAGCCGCCGCCGTGATGGCTGTTGAGCGCGAACCCGAGCCGGGGGCGCGTCAACCGGTCCAGCAGCGGCGCCACGCATCGGGGATCGCCCAGCCGGGTCAAGGCGAACACGGCAAGGTCAGCGGCTGGCAGGTAGACGTCCGCGCAGGCCCGCGCCAGCTGGTCCGCCCAGGCCGCCGCCTGAGATCCGCACGCGGCCAGCAGACACGCGGCGAAGGCCCGGTTCTCGGCCTCCGGGTCGGTCAACCGTTCGGCGACCAGCGGCAGCAGCACCGGGGTGGGCGAGCGCCAGCGACTGGTCACCTCCGCCGCGGCACACAGCGCACCGGACCGGAAGGCGGCGTCCGGGTGTTCGAGCAGCCCAGCGGCCAGCAGCGTCCGACCGTCCGGGTCATGACCCCACTGCCCGTCGACCCAACTGATCATCGCGTCAGGGCGGTCGGTGCCGCACCACGCCTGTCCCCACGGGTGAAGGTCCGCCTCCCGCAGCGCGGTGAGGGCCTGCTCGGCGAGCGAAGCGTCAACACCCCGCGTACCGGCGCGGCGCAGCGCCACTACGGCCGCCAACCGCTGCGCGCGATCAGACCCGACGCGGAGTTCGGCCAACCACCGCCGCGCCTCGGCCTGCTCCCAGCCGGCGCGACCGCGCAGCAGTTGACCCACGGTGGCGACCAGACCGAGCCGGACCGCATCGTCGTCCTCGACGTCCCACCGTCGGCGGACCGCGGACCAGACCGCGTCAGCGCCGGCGACCGTCTGCGCCAACGGGTAGCCGACACGCCTACGCACCGCCGGGTCGTCGTCGTCGAGCAGCGTGACCAGCCGGCCAACGGCCTGCGCCCACGCGGCGGGCCACGCCGGGTCGACGACGTGCGGTTTCGCCTTACGCGCTGCCCGCGCCAGAGAACCGACCAGCTCAACCACCGCGACCCGGGCGACGACCTCGCGATCAGCAGCGAGCGCGACCAGGAACGGAAGCGCCGCCGACGCGGCCGAGTACACACACCCGCCCTGGTGGTAGATCCGCAAGCTCAGCTCATGGACCGCCGCCTGGCCTCCGCCGGGATCCGCCGCCGCGCCCACCAACTGCGGCACGTTACCCGCCGACCCGTACGCGTGACGCAACGAAGCCCACGCCACAGCATCGAGGCCCTCCAGCCCGACCACCCCACCACGGCGGCCACCGGCCACGTCCGCGCCCATCCGGAACTTTCCCACGACCAACTCCGCCCGGAAGGAGCGGAGTGGACCCGTTCCTCACGGCCCGCCGTTGTCGAGCCCCCGACCGAGGCTACCGCCACCCACCCGAATCACCCCACTGTGCGGCAGAGCCGGAGAGCTTCGCAGCTTCAGATAGTCGCGCTCCACCAGTGCCGAACGAGACGGACCGGTCTGTCCACCGTCACCGAACACGCATTGAACGGCATGACCCACCGATCGCGCCCAGGATGCCCATCGGGCGGACAACCGCTGCCGGGTGGCAAGGCGTGCTGGTCACCCTTGGCGAGCCAGCAGCCGCTGCTGGGACCTGGTCGTCGAACTAACGCTGGCCGACGTGATCCGCGTGACGGACAGATCGCCGTGAGCGTCCTCGCGCGGGACTGTCAGAAGGCCCCGGCTCCGCCGGGTGAACAGGGTGTATCCGCCTGACAAGGCGTCCGATCGCGTCATGGTCCTGAGTACGGGGAGGTCCTGCTCCGGCTGTCCCTGAGGATCAGGGGTGATGGAAGTAGGCCGGTACGGCTTGGTGGATGGCCGAGCGCGCGAAGGTTTGTACGTCTTTCAGTAGTTGTTCGGGGGGTTGGCGCAGGTTGAGGGGCTGATAGCCGATCTGGATGTCGGTGTTGCGGACGTGCCACGTCGTGGGCGGATCCGCGCCTTCGGCGTAGATGATCCATCCGGTCCGGAGGTTCAGCGCGGTGCAGTAGGCGAGCATCTGGTACAGGTCGGGGTTGGTGGGTCTTCCCGTTCCGGGCTCGATCTTGTACTTGGCGTCGAACACCGCCGCCGGCCGACCGTCGATGATGTGGAGGACGTCGGGTTCGATCCGGATCGCTCGCCCGAGATCGAGGGTGTCCTTGCCCGGGGTTTCCGCGTGGCCCGGGTAGGCCGACAGGGCGTCGCGGAGCGCGGCGCCGATGAACGCCTCGAAGACCTTCTCCATGTTGACCACGAAGGCGGCGATGGTGTGGACGCCGTTGCCGGGGTCGGCGGAGCTGTTGAGCAGGATCAGCTCGCTGAGGCGCAGAGCGGGAGCGTAGTGGGCGTTGAGCCGGCCGGCGTGCCAGATCGGCGGTGGGGTGCCGGTGGGTAGCGCGGTCACGCCGGTGAGCCGCGCGTCCAGTTCGGTCAGGTCGTCCCGGTCGACGGGTCTCAGTCGTGGTACCGCGAGCATCCGCCGGATGGCGGCGCGCAGGATCTGGTTCTCGGGGATGTCCGGGGTGTGGTCGTCGTACTGCACCTCGACGGGTAGTGGCATGCCGGGGCGGCCGGCCAGTTGGTCGGTGAACCGGATCCGTCCGCGGATGAGCGGGAGGGCGTCGTCGACGGTGACGTATCCTCGGAGTGGCCCCGAGGCCAGTGCCCGGCGGGCCTGGCGGATCAGTGATGTCGCCAACGCGGGCCACAGGCCGGTGACCGGTATACCGGCCACGTCCTCGGGACGGAATCCGGGGCTGGTGGCGTAGCCGAGGAAGAAGATCATGTTGGCGAGGCCGACCTTGGGCGTGACCTCGATCTCGAGGTCACCGACCCGGATGGCGCCGACTTTGCGGCCGGCCTTGATCTTCCAACGGCCGCCGGCCGCGCGGCGGACGGTGACCAGGTCGGCCGCGCGCAGCGCCGCCACTTGGGCGTCGTCCAGCGACAGCACGACCTCCTTGGTGTCCACCTCCGTCAACACGACTGGGTCCGGCCCGGCCGCCGGGTTCACGTCGTTCCAACGGCTGGGTCCGCACCGTTCGCGGTCGATCCATGTTCAGGGCTGGTGCCGTCGGTGGTGGGCGTGTCGGCTTCGGCCCGCTGGCGGATGACTGACAGGCCGAACCTGCTGCGCACTGCCGCGCGTGTCAGGCGTCCCGCGTAGTGCTCCTCCAGCAGCGGCAGCAGATCGTGGTCCCATACCCGTTTGAGTCCGCCGTCGTGGTCGGCGCTGGGTCGCATGAAGTAGGAGGGTCCGATCTTGAAGTCGTGATCTGCCTCTCCTATCGCCTCGTTGAGCGCCCGCAGCAACCTTGGTCGCTGGTCATCTGGTCTGCCTTGTCGCCGAAGCCATTCGTCGAGCACGGATCTGACCGGTTCCTCGTCGGGGTGCAACTCGACGAACGCGAACCGTCGCCGCATGGCGGCGTCGACCAGTGCGATCGACCGGTCGGCGGTGTTCATGGTGCCGATCAGCAGTAGGTTGGGCGGCAGGTTGAACGCCTCCGCTGGCGAGTACTGCAGGCGGACCGTGGCCTGCCGGTACTCCAGGAGGAAGTACAGCTCGCCGAAGACCTTGGCCAGGTTGGCCCGATTGACTTCATCGATGACCAGGACGTAGGTCCTGGTCGGGTCTTCCTTTGCCTTCGCGGCGATCTCCCGCAGCGGACCCGGGGTCTTGGCGAACCCCAGGGTGCCGCCGTCGGTGCCCTCGACGGGCCGGAACCCCTCGAAGAAGTCTTCGTAAGCGTAGGAGGGATGGAACTGGACCAGCCGTATCGCGTCGCGGTCGGTGACGTGTCTCGCGACGGCCTGGGCGATGAACGTCTTGCCGGTACCGGGCGGCCCGCAGAGCACCACCTGCGAACGCTCGTGCCACAGATCCAGCAGGTCCTGCAACCAGTTTCGAGACAGGTGTAGGCGGTGGGCGAGGTCGTCAGTGGCGGCGCGCAGCACAGATGGCACCTGTCCCGGCGCAGGGGCCGGCCTGTCACTGTCGGCCGGCCGATCGGCAGGCTCGACCACCTTGTCGATCAGGGTAGTGAGAACCTCCAGCGCGCCGGTCAGGTCCACCACCGTTCCTTGCTGATCCAGCTCCGCGGGCAGCGGCGTGGGAAGGGCGTCGACCGGAAGGGCGTCGAGCATCAGCCACTGCACCGGCCGGCGCAGCCACACCCGCTCGTCGTCGGGGAGATACTCCGGCGCCCCCTCGATCATCCCGAGATGGAGCCGGTCGTCGACAACGGTCGCCACGACATCGTCGGCGTTCATCAGCGACAGGAAGGCGTGGTACTCGGTGGCGAGCACCAGCCGGCCGGCGTAGTCGAGGTGCCCGAAACCTGTCTCCACCGCTGCCCTGACCTCGGGCCGATCGGCGCCCGCCGGTACCTCACCAAGATGTGTGGCGACAAGCGACACCACACCGTCTCGTTTCCAGGACTGGAACAGATCGTCCCCGCCCCGCGGTCGGACCAGCCAGGCGCGCCTGCCCTGCGGGGGCGGCTTCCACTGCCCGACGAACGGCGGCCGGTAGAAGTCGACCGGCCGCCCACCGACCTGCTCCTGCACGCGGACGGCGATCTGGAACAGGTCCCGGTTGAGGTCCGTGCTGGGCGCAACACCGGTACTCGGGGCGAACGCATCGCGGATCGCACGCTTGTGCTCGATGTTGAGGATCGGCAGAAAGTGCGTGGGAAACCCCAGATACAGAAGTGACTCCCGCAGCGACGGCATGAGCTTCGTCCGGTACACGACGTCCTGCCAGACCCAGGGATCAGCAAGCGCGGAGGCGCGCTGCTCGCCCGGCACATCCCACCAGGCCAGTAGGAAGTCGACGGCGTCGGCGAGCCACTTCCACAGCATGGTGTTGGCCCCGATGCCACCGTTCCAGGTGCTCTGCTGGAAGGCCTCCAGCACTCTCTCCGGCACCGCCGCAGGGGTAGCCATCCAGGCGAGCACAGACTCGACCCGTCTCCGCTTGGTCGCGGCGGTGAGGTTGGTCAACGGCAGCGCCTGCATCGTCAGCAACTCCGCGGCCAGCAGCTTCACCTCATCGGACGCACCGTCGAGTTGCCGGCTCAGCTTGACCAGGAACGCGTCCGAACCCTGATCCGGCCGCTCGTTGTACACACGAAACAAGTCCGTCGCGGTGGACCGAGTCCACACCGACCAACCGGGGCGGAACAGCGATCCCGCCTGCCCCAGCCCGACGTCGATCAGCTCACGGCCGACCAACCTCACCAAATCGTCAGTGCGCGCAGGAGTGATCACCTGTTCATCCACACGGACCTCTTCTCATCGCACAGCAGGATCATGGACCGTGGTCACGATCTCGCTACCACGGAGCAACCTACCAACACGCTGCCGTCCACTACAGACCCTAAGCGGTTCGAAGGCACCGGGACCGGCGTCAAGGCAGCCGGAGGGATGTCTCGTACCTTCACCTCAGCGCCGAAGGAGGATAATCTCTTCGTCCTTCTACCTCACCACGGTCGGCGGCCTGATCGCCCGCCGGAAACCGCCACCGGCCAGACAGCCGACCTGCTATGCGAGCAGATCGCCATACTCACCGCGAACCCGGACACTCCCGAACGGCACCGGGGCCAGCTCTGGCGAAAACCGGCCCGGTGGGATCACCCCGGGTGCACGGGGAGCTCGCGAAGTCCCAGCTCGTAGAGGCGCGGCAGGTATAGGCACCGTGCAGGATCCGGCGCGATTACCCGTGAATGAAGTGCGCGATCGCCAGCAAGAGCGCCATTGTGGCGGCGAACGCGCTACCACTGGCGAGAATCGACTCAGGTACGCCCTTGCCAGCAGCATGGGCCAGTAGACCCACGACGCCAGCGACCACAATCGCAACAAGGAGCATGATCAGTACCAACGTCCAGCGTGGCGTGTGGGGCGATCCAACCGGAGGTGCCGGCGAGGTTGGTGGGGCGGGCATGTACGACATGCGAAGCTCTCCCGACTGAGCGCAGGATGATCGTGGGCTCGTTGTGCCTGGCGAGGTGCTCGACGATGGCCGACTTCCACGGTATAGCTCCAGCGTTGTACAATGCAAGGGTTATCACAGGAGCTGCCGGGCTAGCCCGGCAGCGCGTCGGATGTGCCGCATAGGAGGTCACCTCAACAAGGACTGCTGGCCGCGCTGTCCGTTCTGCACGTACAGCTGGTCCTGCGGCCATCGAAGGATCTTTGCTCTGCAGCACCAAGCGTGGCCCGCTCGGGAGGAAGCGGTGGGACAGCGCATGACCGGCGGCGATTCGTCTCGTTAATCCTGATCCCAGCCTCCCAGAACCTGGAGGCGGGGAGGCGCAGAGCGCGATAGCCACTTCTTGCCACGACCTGGAGTACCCATGGACGAACCGCCTGACGACGACACCGTGAGCAGTGCGCCACCAGGCGCGGCTGCGTTAAAATCGACGGTTTCCAAGGATCTGAGATGGTCGCCTGGTCAGTTGCAGGCGACTGATCCAGATTGTCGGACAAACCTTCCACCCACACTGCGGCATCGATACGTTGCCGAGCGAAATCTCGTCTCCGGAGATGGGGCCGACCTGCTTCTGGTACGAGACAGGGAGACCGGGGAGCCGGCGGTGGTGCGGCTTTTCCACCGCGACGTCCTTCCCGTTGACGAGAGTATGTTGGAGTCCCTGAGCAGAGCTGACCGGCACCACTTACTCGGGCTGCTTGAGTGGGGTAGCGATGACGGCTCCACCTGGGAAGTGCTGGAGTACGCCCCCGGTGGCTCACTGAAGGAGCTGCTTCGCGCCAGGCCCGGCCCGTGGCCGCCGCAGACGGTGCAAGAGGTCCTCAATCAGCTTTTGCCTACGCTGGAGTACCTGCATTCACTGCGGATAGTGCATTGCGATATCGAGCCAGCCAGCATTCTAGTCCGTTCGACTGAACCGCTGGATCTAGTCCTCGCCGGCATCGGCCTGACGACCTTCTTTGCCGGGGCTCAAGTCCGCCAAACTACCTCGCACGCCTCGGCCTACGCTGCTCCGGAGGCGGCTACTGGGAACATGTCGACCGGGCTGGACTGGTGGTCGGTCGGGATCGTCCTGGTGGAGCTACTCACAGGACGGCATCCCTTCCAACGGCCGGACGGTAGCTGGATGGACGACATGTTGATCGCCCGTAAGTTGATCTTCAACGACGTCGACCTGAGTATGATCGCGGACGAACGGTGGCGGTTGCTCTGCCGAGGGCTGTTGTGCCGGGCACCGGAGGGCCGGTGGGGGGCGGCCGAGATACGGCAGTGGTGTGCCGGCGGCGCACCGGCCCTGGCTGAGCCGCAGGGACCGGCGTTCACCTTCGCTGGCGCCGTATACACCACTCCGCAGGCATTGGCCGACGCCTTCCGTCAGCGGTGGTCCGACGGCCGACGGTTGCTAGCCGGACAGCGACTGGACGCCACACAGCTCCTCGCCCTGCAGGAATGGACAGGCGAGTGCGGACTGACCGCCTTCCAGCGGCCATTGGATCAGCCGTTCCGGCCGGACCGGGCGGTCGCCCAGGTGGTCCGGGCGCTGGACCCGACCGGCCCGGCGGTGGTCCAAGGCCGTCGGGTGGACCAGGAACACCTGCTCCAGCTCGCCAACGAGGCGATGGGTGAGGCGGGTCCGGCCCGCGCGCTCCTCGATGTTCTTTACCAGGACGGAATTCTCGCCGTACTGGACGACCTCCCCGGCTGCTCCGGGTACGCGCTACTAGACTCTCAATGGCGACGCTTAGTCGACGACTTCGTCGCCCGGGCCAACGCCTTGAGCCTACCGCTGTCAGCCGAGAGTCGGTCGCTGTACCGGGCGATGCTGCTGCTAGCGGCCGTTCCCGGCGAGGAGGAGGCGCTCGCACCGCAGGCCGCCGAGGCGGCGGCCGATCCGGACGCCCAGGCGCAGCCATGGTTCGCGCACCTGGCCAGGGAGAACCTCTCGGAGGAGTCACGGCCCGCCCACCACGCGATCCTTTTGCACGCAGCCCCGCTGGCCGCAGGCTTGACTACGCGACAACGCCCAGGGCACGAGCTGCAGGTCGCCGAGACCGAAAACAGCAGAGTTAGATCCACTCGTCTTGGTTCCCCGCTAGCGGCCGCTCGCCAAAGGACGGGCCGCACGCAGCGAGAGGTAGCTGAACGAATGGGGCTATCGCAAGCCCGTGTGTCTGCTATCGAGAGTGGGAATATTGAGACCACGGAGATCGCCACCTTGATCAATTACGCGCAGGCAATCGATGCAAGCCTCAGAATCTCATTCGCAATCGGAAACGTCGAGCAACCGATCTTGGACACGGCCAGCAGGCTAACTACAGACAGAGGTGGCAACCGAAATTCAGACGAGGAGGCCTCAAAACCTTTCCTGACGTCCCGAGAACACGAAATTTTGCTGTTATGGGCCGAAGGAGCGACACCAGAAACCATGACAAAGAGGTTGCAGATATCAGCTCGCACGATTGCCAAGCATAAGGAACGCATATCTCGCAAACTTGGTGCACCTGATCAAATTGACACAATTCTTCGCGCGCGGCAGTTGGGCCTATTATCCACTCAAGCCTACGGATCAGAAGGTTAAGGGCCAGAGTCCCTCCGGGTAACTAGATCAATAAGGGTATGACCTGCTGAAAGGCGATCATGCCTTTCTTGCCTGTACCGTTCGAATTCTCGACCATGGGCGCTGACGTGGTGCCTGCCAAAAATGTCATACGAGCAGGTCGAGCGGCATTTCCGTACTCGTGGAGGATGTCGCCGAAGTGTCGCGTCGGTGGATGCGCAGGGCGGCGAGACGGTCCGGGTCGCTGATCGTTTCGGGCAGTGGCGCAGTGGCCGGGTGTTGGTGATGCCCTGATGTGGACGGTGTTCGTAGGAGGCCTCGTACTCGCGGAGTGCGTATAGCAGGTGCCGCTGGTTCCAGATCAGGGTCTGGCCGAGAAGTTCGCGTCGGCAGGTCTGTACCCAGCGTTCCATGATCGCGTTCATCCGGGGTATCCGTACCCCTGTGAGTGAGACATCAGCCGGTGCTGGCCAGGACGTCGGCGACGGCGGGCGGCCACGACGGGTGCAACTTCCTCGGCGGGCCCCTGGCGCCGAACGGGGCATGGGCGTTCGCCCCGCCATGCGCCCATTGAGGTCAGCCAGCCGATGGTGCCTGCTGTGCCACGAACCTCCCCTGCGTGCCACGCACTGGCCCCACGCTGGTCGGCACGGTGACGTCGGGGCAGCAGACCGCGCACCGCTTGCGTCGCGGTGCCTCCGGCCCGAGGACGTCCGGCACGCGGACGTACCACTCCTGCCGGTGGGTGCAACCTGCGGTCAACATGTCGGAGGCGTCGTTGATGTTCCTCTTGAGGGAAGGGCAGCCCACGGCATGGGTACGGCCGCTGGTCTCGACGAAAGCATCCTTGGAGTCGACTGCCGCTAGTGTTCCGTATCTGAAGTCTTTTTGTGGTTGGCTTTGATGAGGATCTGGTCGGCGGTCTTGGTCCAGGCGAAGGGTTTGCATCGCTGGTTGTAGCCGTCGATGAAGGCACGGATCGCAGCCGTCAGGTCGGGCACGGAGGTGAAGGTGCCACGGCGGATGGCCTGGCGGGTGATGATCCCGAAGAAGATCTCCACGATGTTCAGCCAGGAACAGCTGGTCGGGGTGAAGTGCATGGTGATGCGGGGGTGTCGGGCCAGCCAGGCTTTGACGTTCGGGTGGTTGTGGGTGGCGTAGTTGTCGACCACGACGTGTAGCTTCACTCGGGGGTGGGCCTTGGCGACCTGCTTGAGGAAGGCCAGGAACTCCACGTTGGAGTGCCGGTCGAAGCAGGCGTCGGCGCTGACGCGTCCGGTGGCCACCTCCAGGGCGGCGAACAGGGTTGCGGTGCCGTTGCGGACGTAGTCGTGGGTCTGACGCTCCGCCAGTCCGGGGCGAAGCGGCAGGATCGGCGCGGTCCGGTCGAGCGCCTGGACCTGGGACTTCTCGTCGACCGAGACCACCACCGCGCCGGCCGGCGGGTTCAGGTACAGGCCGACCACGTCCCGGATCCTGGCTTCCAGTTGAGGATCGGTGGAGAACTTGAACGTCTCCGACCGGTGCGGTTGCAGGCCCCATTTGCGCCAGACACGTGACACGGTGGCGAAGCTGACCGGTGTTCCTTCCCGGCGCAACTGGTCGGCCAGCAGCCGCGCCGACCAGTGCGTCACTCCGAGATCCGCTGGTGGCCGCCCGTCGTCGGAGACGGTGCGCACCACGATGGCGACCTCGTCGACCACCGACGGTCGGCCCGAGCGGTCCAGGTCGACCAACGCGTCGATGCCGCCGGCGTCGTAGCGGTTGCGCCACGCCAGGACCGTCGGGGTCGACACTCCGACCTGACGGCCGATCGCCGCGTTCGGCACACCGTCAGCGGCGAGCAGAACGATCCTCGCCCGCTGCGCCAGGCCCGCCGCCGCCTGCGACGACCGGGTCAACGCGCGTAGACGAGACCCATCTCCCGGGCGAAGCGCCAGCGGCGCGGCAACAGACATGCCTCATTGTCCCGCACCTGAACCACAAAACCACTTACGACACGCGACACTAGGTAGCGCTCGAGTAGCGGTCGTGTTTCGGCAGCCCACCGGCTGTACTGAGCGCAGGCTCCGCGCATGGCCCGCCCGCCGAAGGGGTGGCTGCAGCTGCACTCGCCACAGCAGGCGCATGGGGTGCAGGGATGCGCAACTCCCTCGGCGTCGAGGACCATCGGTTCCTGGTCGCCGAGCGCAGAGCCAGCCCGTCGGCGATCCGCTCGGCCTGGTCGACCGCCGCGAGCAGTGTCTCGGCGAACTGCCGTGCCGTCGGCTCGTCGAGCAACAGCCGCGGCAGTCGAATCTGCACCGGGGGCGAGTCGTCGTCATCGTTACCGATGAACAGGCCCGTCGTGACGATGGGGGAGCCACCCGGCTCCATGTAACGGTATTCGTGGTGGACGTGCAGGCCCACCGCGTAGTCGCCCTCGTCGAAGGTGAACGTCGTACCCAGCTCGGCCGCCGACCGCGCCTGCTCTACACCGATCCTGCCCACGATCGGCAGCCTAGTGTCTCGTGATCCTGGTGGGTTTACTTGGTGTTGTTCGCGACGAGTTTCTTGATGTTGGTCTGGACGAGTTGGTGTCCCGCACCGGGTTTGATGGAGACATCGAGACCTGGGAGGAACACCAGCGATGCCTGCACCGAGGAAGTACTCCGACGAGCTGCGTGAGCGTGCGACCCGGTTGGTCGTCGAGGCCCGCCGGAGCATAGCCAGTTCGGTCGGCGCGATCTGGCGGATCGCCGACCAGCTTGGCGTGTGCCCCGAGGCGTTGCGTGGGTGGGTGAAGAAGGCCGAGACCGACGCCGGACAGCGGGCGTGCACTGCCAGCGGCGACGCCGACCGCGTCGCCGCCCTGGAAACGGGAGGTCCGTGAGCTGCGGCGGGCGAACCAGATCCTGCGCTCAGCGGCGACTTTCTTCGCGGCCGAACTGGACCGGCTGTCGAGATTAGGGTCGCGTTCGTCGACTCGCAGAAGGCCGAACACGGTGTCCAGTCGGTCCTGCGGGCGCTTGAAGACACGCCCGCCGAGATCGCACCGTCGACCTACTACGCCGCCAGGGCCCGCCCCGCCTCGGCCGGGCCGAGGCGTGACGAGGAGCTGTATCTCTGCAGACCGGTAAGCAGGGTGGTGAACACAAGTCAACTTTTGGGCCAGTCGGTCCAAATGGGCCAGTCCCAGCCATAGCGACGCCGGTTCGGTGGGCGAGTCATCTAGTTGTCTGTTGTCAACAAGTCAGATGGTTGTCGCCTCCGCGTCGTCTGTGCTAATCCAGTAGCACAAGGCATCGTCGGCTGTCGGGAGATGGGTATGGTCGCGGAATGGTTGCTTGCTCTGGCCGCCACTGGCGCAACGACATTGGTGGGCGCGGCGGCTACAGACGCGTGGACAATGGCCCGCGATGGGTTTGTCCGGGTACTTGGGCTGGGAGACCGGCGCCAGCGAGAGTTGATTGAACAGCGACTCGACCACACCGCAAGCGAGGTCGCTCTGGTGGAAGGTCCCGACCGGGGAGCGGTGCTACAGGCCCAGCTTATCGCCTGGCAGACCCGGCTTACCGACCTGCTGCAGGAACGACCGGAGTTGGCCGATGACCTGCGCGCTTTGATCGTGCAGGTCCAGTCAGGGTTGCCTTCGGAGCGGGCTCAGTGGGTGCAACAGATCAGCGCCTCCGCGCCCGGCGCTACGGCGCAGGGCGCGATGTTCGGCAACGTCATCAATCACTACTACGCGCCTGCGCAACGGGATGAGGCCAACGACCGGCCGAAGCCCGGTCCGCAGCAGTGACGGACGGTGAGGCAGAGGCACGGTGGGCGGGAAGCCCTGCTGGCCAGACCAGGTCAGTCGCTAGCCAGTTGGTCAGCGCGACGGCCGGGTTCGCGTACGGTGTCGTCGGCGCGGACGTACACGTCTTTGGCGACGGCACCCCAGTCTATTTGCTGCATACCTGGCTGCCGCCGCAGCCGCCGGACGATGAGTGGCTGCGGGCGCTGCCGAGCCGGATGCTCAACGCTCAGCACGCGGTCGTTGAGTTCACGGGGCGCACGGATGAGCTCGCTGCGCTGCACAGATGGCGGCAGAGCGGAGCCAGACTCAGCGTCCGCTGGTTACACGGGCCCGGCGGGGCCGGAAAGTCTCGCCTGGCGGCGCAGTTCGCCGCCGAGTCGACCGCGCAGGGCTGGAAAGTGGTCACGGCCGTGCAGGGCCCTGGCAGTGTGCTTCCCCCAGCGGGGAGTCAGGACCTGCGGCTGGGCGGAAAGTTTGGGATCGTACTTATCGTCGACTATGCTGACCGGTGGCCGTTGAGTCATCTGACTTGGCTGCTCAGCAACGCATTGCTGCATCAAGTCGGCGTGCCGGCGCGGGTACTTCTGCTGGCTCGGAGCACCAACGGCTGGCCAGCGGTCCGCGCGTCGCTGGCCAATCACCAGGCGGATACGTCGGCGCAATTGCTGGCTCCGCTACCAGACGCCGGCGAGCGAGACCAAATGTTCGCGGTGGCCCGGGACTCGTTCGCCCGCAGGTACGGCCTCGCAGGACCGCCCAGTGTTACGCCGCCAGTCCCGCTGGACGATCCCGCGATGGGGTTGACCTTGGCGGTGCACATGGCGGCACTTGTCGCCGTTGACGCGTGGCTCCGCGAGGGGCCGAACCCGTCGGATGCTGCCGGATTGACCGTTTACCTCCTTGACCGGGAACATCTGTACTGGACCACATTGTACGGTGACGGCACCCATCGGCTGGCGCCGGACGGCCAACCGTTTCGCACGCCACCGCAGGTGATGAATCAAGTGGCGTTCACCGCCGCGCTGACGGGCCCGGTGCGAGACACCGCTGGACCCGGCGTGTTGGACCGCCTCAACCTAGCTGCACGCGCTGGCCCGGACAGCGCATCCCCGCAGCTGACGGCCACCCAGGTTCTCATGGACCACGCGGTCTGCTATCCCCCGGAACCGGACACCACGCTCACGCCGTTCTATCCGGATCGGCTCGCCGAGGACTTCCTCGCCCTCACCACGCCGGGACATCAGGCGGACTATCCAGCTCAGGACTGGGCCAGCGACACCGCCGGCCGGATCTTACGTCTGGCCGATAAGGATCCGGCCGCCGGCGATCTGGGTAGGGCCATCACGTTCCTGGCCGCCGCCACCGACCGTTGGCCCCACCTGGGCCGGCGCATCCTGTATCCGATGATCCGGCTGGAACCTGTCCTCGCCCTGGCTGGCGGCAGCCCGGCGCTGACCGCACTGGCCAGTATCACTGATCCGGACGTGCCTACTCTCGAAGCGATTGAGGCAGTGCTGCCGTACGGCAGCCATATCGACTTGGACGTCGGCATCGCCGTGCTGGTTCGCCGGCTCACCAACCTTCGCCTGCCCTGCACGAACGACCCGGTGAAGCGGGCCGGCCTTCTTCACGTGCTTGCCCGCCGGCTGCAGTACGCCGGGGATCTGGAGGCGGCGCTTGAGTCGGCGAACGAGACAGTGTCCATATACCAGCATTTGGCGGCCGACGAGCCGACCGCGCACCGCCGCGCATTGGGCGACGCGTTGACTAACCTGGCCAACTTGCTCTGGCAGCTCGGCCGGGCCACCGAGGCCATCAGCCCAATTCAGCAAGCCCTGGCGATCCAGCGGGACCTCGTCGCAACAGCCGAAGCCGACAACAGCCGGATCGTCACCCTCGCCGGGACCCTCGACACCACAGCCACCGTGCTCGCGTTAGCCGGACACCAGGACGCAGCGTTGGCCGCCGCCCGCGAAGCGATAGACGTGCAGCACCGACACGAGCTTGCGCCCACGCTGCGTTGGAGCCTGCTGAACACCTACAGCCAGTGCCTAAATCGGGTAGGCCGGCGGGTTGAGGCGTTTGCCCCGATGCGGGACGCGGCGGTGATCTGCCGGCAACTCGCGCAGGAAAACCCCGGGGAGTACCTTCCCTCCCTCTCCGTCGCGCTGCTGAACATCAGCTTGCAATACAGCGAAGCGGGTGCGTACCGGGATGCGCTCGAACCTGCGAGGGAATCGGTGGACATCGCGCGAGAACTCGCCGATGTCAACCCCGTTGCTTACCGGCCGATGCTAGGCAGCGCCTTACACATGCTTGCGGCTGTATTCGACGACCTCGGGGAGCGCCAAAACGCCGTCACCACCCTTCGGGAGGCCGTCGAGCTACGTCGTGAACTGGCCAACGAACAGCCCGTGACGCATCTCCCTGGTCTAGCGGACTCGCTGATCAACCTTTCGGGCATGCTGCACGTAGTGCGCGACCCACGGACCATAGAGTGCGCGCACGAGGCGGTGGTGCTGTACCGGCAGCTCGCCGCTGCCGATCCTCAGATCCACCTCGGCGGTCTAGCTGCGGCCCTGAACAGGTACAGCAGTGCGTTGAGCGCTGCAGGACGCGAACACGATGCTCTGAACGCGATATGGGAAAGCACCCGGATCCGGCGCCAACTGAGCCAACGGCACCCGGCCGTCCACCTACCCCACCTCGTCTCCTCGCTGCAAAGTCTCAGCATTCGGCTCGCCGCACTCGGGCGTTTCGCTGAGGCGCTACCTCCGTCGCAGGAAGCTACCGGTATCCTTCGCGGCTTGGCTCGTACGGAGCCAAACCGGTTCCTGCCGACACTCAGCGCGACGCTGTACAACCTGAGCAACCGGCTGAGCGCGTTGCGGCGTTTCAGCGAAGCCCTGACCGCAGCGCAGGAAAGCACGACAATCCGGCGCCGGCTCGCCGCGAACGATCCCGGCCTCCACCTACCCGCCCTCGCAATGTGCCTGAATCAGCTAGGTGACCGGCTCGCGACGGTGGGGCGGCTATCTGAGGCCGCGACGGTCACCGGTGAGTCCGTCACAATCCTCCGACGGCTCGCTCAGACTGACCCCGCAGTGCATCTGCCGAATTTAGCTACTTCCCTCGGGGGCATGGCCAGCCGGTTAGCCGCACTTGGGCAACCGGAGCCAGCTCTGGCACACAGCGTGGAAGCAGTCGCCATCTATAGAACCTTGGTCCAGCGCAACCATGCGGCATACCTTCCAGTGCTGGCGAACATGCTCACGAACCTGGCAAGCGATTTGGCCGGTCTCGGCCGGTTGACCGAGGCGCTGACCGTTGGCGAGGAAGCGATCGCCATCAGACGCCATCTGGCCGCCGCGAACCCGGAGGGTCAATTGCCGCATCTGGCCGACGATTTGTACAACCATGGCATCTACCTCTATCAGCTAGGATGGTGGGAGCCAGCGATGGTAGCCGTCGACGAGGCAGTTCGGATCCTGCGATCGCAACTGCCCCGAGACGCCGAGAGATTTCGAAATCCGCTCCTGTCCGCGCTGGAAAGTCTGCAGGTCATCCTGACCCAGTCCGGGCGACGCCGCGACGCGCGCGCGATCGCCAGAGAGATCGGCCGACTACGGAGCTACTGAACCCAATCCCGGTGTGAACGACCCGGCCCGGTCCCAGGGGCAATGCTGTTAACTTTATGGGTCTTGGCTGGGTGGTGACCCAGAGCCTGATCTTCGTGCGGGGTGGTAGCGGCTTCTTGTACTCGTCTTTCTGGCGTGGGTAGCGGCGGCCGGGTTGGCGCTGCTCGCGGGCGAAGCTGCGTGGCCGGCGTTCGGCGGGGAGCAGGTTACGCGGGTCGGTGATCTCGTAGATGACGTCATGGACGAGCTCAGCCAGTCGTTCGGGGGGAAACGCCGCGTCGTCACTGACGTGACGGGCGACGGCATCGCGGGCGCGGGCGAACGATATCCGGTCCGGGTCTAGGCCGGCCTGTTCCGCGCCGGCCACGATCAGATGTCGGATCGCCTGGTAGAGACAGAGCAGCCCGTACACCTCCTGGCGGACGAGGTCGGGTTTACGGGAACGGAGCACGACGTCGGCTCCACCGCGCAGCCGGGTCTCCACCTCCCCGATGGCGGTCTCGATCCGCCACCGGTCGCGGTAGAGGTCGGGAAAGTCCCCCAGCGGATAGGCCCGCTCATCGAGCAGGGTCGTGACCAGGCAGAACAGTTCACTGACCTCATACTCGCCGTGCTGATCGGGTTCGGTCTCGACGGTGTACTCGATCACCCGCACCTCGATACCGGGAATCTCGGCCGGCGGGACCTTCCGCCGCCGTAACCGGCGCGCCGCGACCGGATCGGCGACACGCGAGATCCAGGAACCATCCGCCAGCCGACGCAACACCGGCAGGTCCACCCCCGCCTTGACCCGAAACACCGCGTGCGCGCCGGTCGCGGCGATCGCCCCCAGGTCCTCGTACGACAGGAAGTTACGGTCACCGACCACCACATCGGTGGACCCGAGCAGCCGCCACAACGTCCGGGCCAGCGGCTGCAAATTTCAAATGTCGTTGACAAGGGGAGACGCCGTGGAGCCGATGCCCCTCTTGGGTTGGACGATCATCTGTCCAAACCTGCCAGCGGCGCTGCCGGGCATCCTCAGGGTATTCTTGAAGCTCCGCAGGCACCGTCGATGACGGCAAAGGTGTGGTGGCGATGGACTTCCCAAGGTTCTCCGACTGTCCCAGACTCCCCGAACCTGCGGCACTCCCGCGCCCCTCGTACGACAGCTACTGGGAACGGTCCAGGATCGAGATTGGCTACGATCTGGAATACCTAGCCAACGACACTTCCTACGACGTTCCAGACGAAGCTCGACCGGACGACGATGGACCGGACGAGGATCCGGAACTTGCGGATCGGTCTGACGAGGGCGACACGATCACCGACGACGACGGGCCGCCGGACCAGGACGACGACATCCTCGATGTCGGCCTCGAGGAGTCCGAGGGCAGTGATCCGGGAGTCTCACAAACGGCCAGAGGGCGGAGCAACGTGTCTGGCGACCTCGAATCATCGGACCGGTCCCACGAGCGTGACGCGAACGTTGCCAACCGGCCGCCAGAGCAGGAGGACGGGACGGGTGACATCACCGACAACGGGCATGCTGACGGTGCCAGGGAAACAGCCCGACTTCCCGACGGAGGACACTCCGACCGGCCACAGGAGAGCGCCGCGGAAATCCTCCGGAGAATGGCCCAATTCCTAGTAGGGCAGCCGTACTTCGTGACCTGACCGGTGCGGTGGGGTATGGACGGACAGGATGTGCGGCGACGGAGACGGCCACCGCATGATCGTCCGGTGTTGTGTGGACAACGAAGGATCACGAGGTGGCCGCAGCGGCCATGGTAGAGGCCGGTCGGGTCGAGGAGAACCTCGCCACGCTGATGGGAGACCTCGGTACGTGTTTCGCCCGGGTCGAACCACTACGGCAGGCCGGCAAGTACGTCCGTGGCCTGATCGCCGACCTGCCCCGGAAGAACTGCTGGACCCTCGCCGAACACGCCGGGGACACCACCCCGGACCGGATGCAACGACTCCTCGAACGCGCGGTCTGGGACACCGGCAAGGCGATGGGCGTGGTCCGTGACTTCGCCGTGGCACGCCTGGCCGACCCGGACGGCGACAACACGCTGATCTTCGACGAGAGCGGCGTGGAGAAGACCGGCACCGGCACGTGCGGCGTGACCCGCCAGTACGTGGGCTGCGCGGGAAAGGTCACCAACGCCGTCAACCTGGTCAACGCCACCTACGCCACCCGCGCCGGCCACGCCCTGGTCGGCTCCCGCCTGTGGATCCCCGCCGCCGACCTCGACGACGACGCCCGCCGCGCCGCCACCGGCGTCCCCGCCGACACCGAGTTCGCGACCAAACCCCGACTCGCCGCCGACCTGCTCACCGAGACACTCGACGCCGGCGTACCGGTGCGGTGGTGCACCGCCGACGCCGTCTACGGCCGGGACCGGCGGCTACGCGACACCTGCGAGACCCGGGGAATCGGCTACAGCCTCGGCGTGCCGTGCTCGTTCCGGATCACCCTGCCCGGCTGGAAGACGAAGATCCGCGCCGACACCGCTGTCACCGCCCTGACCACCGACACCGCCTGGCAGACCATGTCCTGCGGGGCGGGTTCCAAAGGCGACCGCTGGTACGCGTGGGCGTGGATCGCCACCGCCGGCCCTCGCCACTACCTGCTCGTACGCCGGAGCCTGGCTGACCCCGACGACCTCGCGTACTTCTACTGCTGGATACCGGAGCGTCTTCCGGCGACCCTGACCGCGTTGGTGAGGGTGACCGGCCGGCGGTGGACGATCGAGGAGGACCACGGGTTCGGCAAGGACCACTTCGGGTTCGACCAGTTCCAATACCGGCTCCACACCCCGATCATGCGGCACATAGTGCTGGTCATGGCCGCGCTCGCCGTCTGCGCGGTCACCGCCGCCGACGCCGCGGCCGGCACCCCGCCACCGCCCCGACCCACCCACCCCAGCGAACCACCACCGGCCGACCTCGGACTCGCCCGGCTGACCGTGGTCGAGATCAAACGGTTGTACAACCTCGCGACCAGAGCCTGGCACAGCATCGAGCACCATCTCCGCTGGTCCTGGTGGCGCCGCCGCCATCAAGCCCGCGCCCGCTGGTACCACTACCGATCCAGACTCACATGATCAAGTCACGAAGTACGGCTGCCCTACTAGGATGGCGTCGTGAGCAGTGATTTCGGATTCTGGAAGCATGGCACGGGTGACCCCGAGGAGATTTTTGACAAGCTCGCTGAGGGTGACGCTAGCGACCTCTCTTCGAGCTCGGACATAATGCGGTTCCGTGAAGAACTGCTAGCGCGTTGGCCCGACATCGAAGATGTGTTGGAGCCTTCGGAGTTCGATCTGGAAGACAGTCCGGATGACGCAATGAAGTATGTGCTCTTGACTCTGTCTGTCCGACAGTTGGATTACTTGCCGGAAATCCTGTCCATGGCGAAGAGGGCCGGTCTCGTCGGATTCAGTGGCGTGGCGGGCGAGTCAATTTAGTGTCTCGTGATCCTGTTGTCTTGACGTGATGTCGGTGTGGTTGGCTGTGCTTCGTGAAGTGCCTTCTGATCAGGGAAGATAGGGCTTGTCGAGAGTCCTATGGAACCCGTCACGGAAGGCACTTGCTGGGTGAAGGCTACCGCAACACGTCCGAAGATCACGGTGACCGGGGACGGGCGGGGCGTGGTCGGTCACGCCGGCGCCCGGCTGCTCGCCGATCTCGCCGACACCACCGGTCTGACCAGCGCGTTCGGGCAGGCCCTGGCCGGTCTGCGGCGACGTCGGGGCGGCCACGATCCGGGCCGGATCGCGGTCGACCTGACGGTGATGCTCGCCGACGGCGGTGAGGCCATCGCCGATCTGGCCGTGCTCCGTAACGAGGCGGCCCTGTTCGGGCCGGTCGCGTCCGGCCCGACAGCGTGGCGGCTGTTGTCGCAGCACGACGCCACGCTGCTGGCCGAACTACGGTCCGCCCGGGCGCACGCGCGTGAGATCGCCTGGGCCCAGCACGCCGACACCCGTGGTGACCTGCCGCAGCCGACGGTGGCCGGCCAGCAGGTCGACGGCCTGGTCCTGGACATGGACGCCACCATCGTGATCTGCCATTCGGAGAAGGAATCAGCGACCCGTACCTGGAAGAAGACGTTCGGGTTCCATCCGTTGTTGTGCTTCCTGGACAACACCGGCGAAGCTCTCGCCGGTCTGCTGCGTGAAGGCCGGGCCGGGTCCAACACCGCCGCCGACCACATCACCGTGCTCGACCAGGCCCTCGCGCAGATCCCTGACCAGTATCGGCACGGCACCCCGATCCTGCTGCGCTGCGACGCGGCCGGTTCCAGCCACGGCTTCCTCGCCCACGTCCGCGGCCTGCGTGAGCAGCATCTGGACATCCGATTCAGTGTCGGTGCCGCGATCACCGAACCGGTACGTGAGGCGATCCGCGCCGTGACCGGCTGGGTACCCGCCGTCGACACCGACGGCGACCTGCGCGAACACGCCGAAGTCTGCGAGATCACCGGCCTGTTCGACCCGGCCGGCTGGCCCGAGGGCACCCGGTTCGTGGTACGCCGGGAACGCCCGCATCCCGGCGCCCAACTGTCGCTGTTCGACACCATCGAAGGCTGGCGGCATCAGGTCGTGGCCACCGACACCCCTGCCGGTGACGGATCCGTCCAGTTCCTGGAGGCCCGCCACCGGGCACACGCCCGCGTCGCCGACCGCATCCGCTGCGGCAAGAACACCGGCTTCGGCCGGTTCCCGTCCCGACACTTCGCGATCAACCAGGCCTGGCTGCAACTGGCCCTGACCGGTATCGACCTGCTCGCCTGGACCCCAGGGTCATTGCGTAGTGGGGTAACTGCTGGTCACGGTCGTGATGAGGTCGTGGGGGCGGCGGTCGGCGCGGCGGGCGGCTCTGGCGATGTTGGTCTCGCCGTTGCCACGGTGAAACCCGATCGCGGTGTTGCGCAGGACCGCCGCGACAGCGGGCCCGTTGCCGGTACGAGCCCGGTGGGCGTCCTCGCGGAAGGTCACGTCCCGGACCCAGTGCAGCCGGTTCTCGATGTGCCATTCCAGACGGGCCCATTGCTGCAGTTCAGCAGGTCGGGCGTCGGCTGCGGGCAGTGACGCCACCAGATAGACGGTCTCTCGTGTGCGTTTACCGGCGGTTGTGCGGGTACGGGTGATCCGGACGGCCTGCTGGGCATGCGGGAAGCCGATGCCACCGGGAGTCTGGAGGGTCAACGCCTTGACGGTACGGGTCTCCCGGCGGCCGTGCCCGACGTCGCGGTGTTGGTCCCCGACCGGCACCCGCGCCCACGGAAGGCGTTTGAGCTGGGCGAACAACGTCGGCTGGTTGGCCTTGACCGACACGTACAGGTGTCCGCCGGCAGCGGCGACGGCACGAGCGTGGGCCACCTGGGCGTGCAACGCGTCCGCGACGATCACCACACCCGCCAGGCTCCCCAGTCGAGCCTTGACCTGCTCCAGCAGCGGGGCGAACGCCGGGATCTCGTTCGACTTCGCCGCGACCTGGACCTGCGCCAGGACCACACCGGTCGACGTGTCGTAGGCCGACAGCAGATGGACCCGTCCTTCGGGCAGGACAGCACCCCGCACCACCTTGCCGTCGACAGCGATGACACGCCGCGCCGGCGCGGGCGCTGGTAGTCGGGAGCACAGCCAGTCGGCCAGGACCGACGTCAACGTCTCGGCGTCGACGCGGACCAGCAACCGCCACACCGTGGTCAGGACCGGTACCCGGCCGGTGAACCCGAGCCGGCCCCACGCCGACGCGTCGAGATCATCGAGCCAGTCGCCGATCGCCGCGAACGTGGAAGCCCGGCCACCACCGCACACACCGCAGCCGCGAGCACGCTCGCCAAGGGGTAGCGGACTCCTCGCGGGTCACGAGGATCGGGAACTCGGGCCAAGGCTTCCAACAGGCCATACGCCTCCCGGTCGGCGGGCATCGTGCCGGATGGGGCGGGGGCGTGCTGACGGATCACGTCGATCAGCGATGATGACATGCGCGGGTGTGGTCCTTGTCGGTGTCATGTTGTCTCAGCAACTCCATGATCACCTACGGGCCGCACCCGCCCCTTTGTCACTCTCCAACCAGGTCGATGACAGCGCGTTCACGCAGGCCAGAAGTACTCTCAGGCGACTACGCAAAGCCCCTGGCCTGGACCCGGATCCTGCTCTTGGACGGCGACCTCGCCGCTGCCGAGCCGAAGAAGCTGCGCTACCGGCTGCTGCACGTCGCCGCCCGTGTCACCCGCACTGCCCGGCGGACCCGTCTCGCCATCGCTGCGGCCTGGCCCCGGACCGACGCCCTGACCAGGGCATTCGACAGACTCGCCGCACTGCCCCGGCCCGCCGGCTGACCTTACGCCCCACGTTCCGACCAGCGATCACGGAGGAAACCCGGCCCCGCGCCGGGCCCTCGCCATGCCAACAAAACGGCACGGACACCCAAAACCCGTTCCATCGGATGACGGCTATGGACTGGCACTCAAGTGAAAGACCGAGACTCGTCCGCATGCCAAACCGCTTCAGACGGTCCGGGCCTCCCCCGGCCTCGGGCGTCGCCGCCAGCCAGTAGCACAACCGCGCAGGTCAGTTGCCCCGTTTGTTGTCCGCCCGTTGCTCGGTCAAAGTCCAGGTCAGTTCAGTTCAACCTCAGCGAGAGCGGCCGGCCAGCGTCATAGTGGATGGTCTTGATAGTGCGTCGAATAGCCCGACGCGGCAGTGGCCGAGACGG
Source organism: Micromonospora sp. LOL_023 (assembly GCF_048060115.1). Classification (NCBI taxonomy): domain Bacteria; kingdom Bacillati; phylum Actinomycetota; class Actinomycetes; order Micromonosporales; family Micromonosporaceae; genus Micromonospora; species Micromonospora sp. LOL_023. The sequence continues at coordinate 6,637 of NZ_JBHMIM010000019.1, read as the reverse complement.
TGCAGACACGCGCGTAGCGTCGAACGCAGTGGCCGTAGAGCATTCCAGCGCCCACCGGTGGGGCATGGGTGATCCGTGGGTGCTCGGACGCCAGCGAACCTGGACGGATTCCACCCCTGGATACTGGATTCCTGCCACGAGCGGCTGCCGATCAGCCGACTACGGTGCGCGACGGCCGCGCTGACCTGCCGATACCGCGCGGCCTCGGGCTGGATTGCCAGCCAGAAATCCGGACAAAAACGCCTTACGTTCGGTAGCGAAGGCAAAGGTGCATACCGGGTATTAAAAGTCCGCTGCTCTGCCGATTGAGCTAACAGCCCGCAAGGTCCAAGACTACCGCAAGGCGGAGGTCGCGCAGGTGGCGGGCGATGGTCAGGGAGGGGTGATGCGGGGCGGCGCGGTCGATTTCTTGCGGGAGATCGACATGGAGATGGTGCCGCGCCGCCCGGGTGGAGCATATCGGCGGGGTGGGTGGGGGTGTCATGGTCGCGGTGCTGGTGAGGGTTGTGGGCGGGTGGCCGCCGTCTATCTCGGGCTGGTGATGGCGGGTTGATGGTGGTTGCGGGGGTTGGGGTGGTAGCGGGGGTGGGGTGCGGGTGGCCGGTGTAGGAGGTAGCGGGCGGCGTTGGCGCGGATGGGTGGGAGGTATCCGACGGTGGGCCACCACTGTTGGTCGTGGTCGGCCTGGTAGCCGGCAGTGGTGAGTGCGGTGGTGATGCCGGGTAGGTGTCGGGCTCCCCAGACCATGACGAGGTCGTCGGTGGTGGCGGTAGCCGCGTCGATGGCGGTCTGGGTGCGGGTGTGGAGCAGGACGTGGGTGAGCGGGTCGGCTTTGGCGGTGCGGGTGGGGTTGGGTGTTGGTAGCCGGGCGGCGAGGCGGTTGCCGAATGCGAACAGGGCCTGGTGGCGGGCGAAGCCCCATGGTTGGTGGTCTGGCCAGGTGAGCAGTTTCAGGTGGCGGTTGATGTAGCGGCGCATCGTCTCGGTGCCGACGAGACGGATGATGTCCAGGTCGGTGAGGTCGGTGCGGTGCCAGTCTGGGCGGTGGAGGATGGCGGGTTGGTAGACCCAGCCGAGTGCCGACATGCGGAGGGCACCGAGTTCACGCATGTCGGTGAGTTCGGCAAGGACGGTTTGCTCTGTGGTGGTGGGCTGGTCGTCGGGTCGCTGGTGGTGGGAGTTTTCGTAGTGGACGGTGAAGCCGTCGTGTTGGTAGGCGGTGATTTCGTTGAGCAGGGTGTGGTAGTAGGCGGCTTCGCCGTAGTGCGCGGTGGAGACGACGATGATGCGTCGGCCGCTGTCGGGGTGGGTGAAGGGGGTGATCGGGGTCCGGACGACGTGGTGATGTCGGCTGCCCGGGGGTGCGATCTGCAGGTGGGGGGTCATGTCCTGTTCCTGTATTTGTGTTGGGGGCGTGGTGGTGGCTCCGACACACGGTGGCGTCGGTCGCCCGTCGGTGCAGCGTGTCGGCCCGGCTGGTGGTGGCGCCCGGGTGGGTGGGATGTGGTGTGCCGGTGGAGGTCTACTCATTCGGGTTCGCCGGTGTGGTGGCGCAGGATGACGGCGGCGGCAAGGACGAGGAGTCCGGTGGTGAGTAGCCGCCGGGCCCGGTATTTGGCGAGTGCCCAGGTCACGCTGTTGCCGGCGTGGAGTACGGCGATGGCGAGCAGGATGATCCCGACCGCGACGGGGGCGGTCATTGTTCGGTGTGGGGGGTTCGGTGGGGCTTCTGCCGGGTGGGACCGCTCGCTGGGTGAGGGTCGTCGTGTGGGCGGGAGGTCGCGCCGGCGCGGTCCTGCGTGATGATGGTGAGGACGTCGCTGACGGCGGTCTGGTCGAGGTGCAGGACGATCTGGTCACGTCCGGGGTCGTAGCCGACGTGGGTGACGGGGATGGTGTAGTCGCGGACTCTGACGGTGACAAGGTTGCCGCGCCGGGCCTGTAGAGCGGTGATCAGATCATCGCGGCGCATCGACGGCTCCCTGCGGCCGGTCGCGGTGTGGAGGATTCGTCCGCTGCTGGCGGTGGGTGGTGTCGATCCGGCCGATCTGGACATCGGTGAGTACCTCGTGGGTGTCGTCGTCGGCTGGTTCGTCGGGTGCCGGCGGAGCCCAGCCCGACGGCGGTATGGCAGGTGGTGACAGGGTCAGGCCGCAGCCGCGTAGGAGTACGGCGATCTGGGCTGGTGTGCGTCGGTGGTACGGGATTCCGGCCTGGGTGAGAAGGTGCTGGACCTGGCGGAGTCTGTCGTCGCCTCGGCGGGTGGTGTGGGTGGTGACTACGATCCGGCTGCCGGCCGGCAGGCGTCGTGTCAGCTGGGTGACCAGGTCGTGGAGGTGAGGGTCGTCGAGGTGGTGGGCAACGCTGGTGGCCAGGACGGCGACCGGCGCCGACAGGTCGACACGGGTGGCGACCGTCGCGGTGAGGTGCGCGGCGTCGGTGAGGTCGGCGTCGACCACAACCACGGATCCGGCCGGGTCGCTGAGGTGCAGGGCGCGGCAGTGGGCCAGGACGAGTGGGTCGTGGTCGACGTACAGAGTCGTGCTGGTCGGGGCGGTGTGTTGGGCGATGGTGTGGGTGTCGGTGCGGTCCGGGGTGGGTAGACCGGTGCCGAGGTCGACGAACTGGCGTATCCCGTCTGTGGCGAGGGCGGCGACGGTGCGGGCGGCCGCCTGTCGGGCGGCCCGGTAGCCGTGTGGGATGCCGGGATGGACGCGAGTGATCTGGTCCCCGAGCGTCCGGTCGGCGGCGAGGTGGTCCTTGCCGCCGAGCCAGTAGTTCACCAGCCGGGCGAGCGCCGGCCGGTTGGTGTCCATGACTGCGGTAGCGGGGCTGGTGCCCGGCATGGCCGGGTGGTGGCTGGTGGCGAGAAGGGTCATCACCGCTCCCGGCTGGCGTTGGTGTGGGTGTGGGGTTGGCGCCACATGGGCCACAGGGGTGGTCCGCCGTCGGGTAGGTGTACCGGTGCAGGGGAGGTGTCGTAGTAGCCGAGTCGTTGGTAGAGGCGGCGGGCGTTGGGGGTGGTGGCGATGAGGTGGACGGGGGTGCCGGCGGTGTCGCAGGTGGCGTGCCGGTGGGTGAGCAGGGCGGTGCCGATGCCGTGGCGTTGCCGGTCGGGTGCGACGCCGAGGTAGGCGAGGTAGGTGTGCGGGCGGGGCGGGGTGTGTTTGTGCAGCAGCGCGGCGAGGCGGGCGAACCGGGGAGCATGCGGGCCGGTGACGCGGTCGACCGTGGCGGCGTGGTGGGGGGCGGGGTGGTGGGCGACGGTGTGGGGCAGCCACAACGCGGCACCGGCGTGGTCGTCGGTGGTGTAGACGGTGCCGCTGACCATTGCTCGGGTCAGGATCGCGGGACACAACTGCTGGTAGACACGTCGGCGTTCGCCGGGGTCGGGGATCAACCAGGAGGCGTCGGGGGTGTCGACAAACGCGTCCACCAGCATTGGTGCGAGCTGGTCGATGTCGTGGCGCTCTGCGACGCGGACGATCGTGGAGTGGGCGGTGGTCACCGGCGAATCTCCTGACGGACAGTGACGGACAGGTGGGTGGCGGCGTCGACTCCCGCGCCGACGGTGGCGTAGACGGTCGGCCGTGTCCGGCGCAGTACGGCGGCCCAGCCGACACCGACGGCGATAGCGGCGACGTACAGGCCGGGCAGCAGCCACCGGGCTGGGGAGCCGGCCGGGACGTTGAGGAGGTCACCGAAGCCGATGAGGGTGCCGCCGAGGATGAACACCAGCAGGTTGAGCGCGGCACCGGGGGCGAGCGCGGTCGACCAACGGCTCTCACCCCGCGCGTCGTGGCGGAAGTAGACGAGCACTGCGAGGCTGGTCGCGGTCATCAGGATCAGCACCCCGAGTCCACCGGTGACGGTCAACCAGAAGAACAGATGCGTGATCGGATCAAGCCCAGCGGCCGCGTATCCGGCGATGACCAGACCGGCCACGGCGGTCTGGGTCAGGGAGCCGAGTTTCGGTGCCCCGGTCCTCCCGTTCGTCCGTCCCAACGCGGCGGAAAGGACCTGCTCACGGCCCAACGCGAACAGGTAGCGGGCGACCATGTTGTGGAAGGCGAGCAGGGCGGCGAACAGGCTCGTCACCAGCAACAACCGGCCGACGTCGACAACGAGCGGTGGGAGGTGGCCGTCGACCAGGACGAACATCAACTCCGGACCGTGCCGGACGGCGGCGTCGACGATCCGGTCGGGTCCGGCGGCGGTCTGCATCGCCCACGCCGACCCCGCATACAGGACAGCGGTGACGGCGATCGCGGTGTAGGTGGCGTAGGCGACCGTCCGCCGGGGGTCGCGGGTCTCCTCCGCCAACACGGTGGTGGCTTCGACGCCGACGTAGCCGGCGATCCCGCCGACCAGGATCGCCGCCATCCCCGGCACCGCCAGATGCGACAGCTCCAACCCGTGCAGCGACACCACCCCACCCGCAGGGTCAGCGGTGACCATGACCGCGTCGAAGACCACCACCACGGCGACCTCCGCGATCAGCAGCACACCCAGCACCCGGCCGTTGAGGTCGACCCGCGCCAACCCCAGAACAGCGACCAGCACCCACGCCGCGAAAGCCCACACCCACCACGGCACGCCGACACCGGCCACCGCCGACGCGGCGGCGGCCGCGACGACACCGAACGCCCCGTACAGGCCGATCTGCATCAGGTTGTAGGCCACGACCGCCACGAACGCCGCCGCCACCCCCGACGCCGGCCCGAGAGCGTGGGCGACGTAGGAGTACATCGACCCCGCGTTGACCACATGCCGCGACATCGCGACGTAGCCGACCGCGAACACCACCATCACCACGGCGGTCGCCGCGTAGGCGACCGGTACCCCGGACAGACCGGTCACCGCGTACGCCGTCGGCACCGCGCTGGCGACCACCGTCATCGGCGCCGCGGCCGCCAACACGAAGAACACCACCTGCGGCACCCCGAGCCGCGACCTGGCCAGGACGGCGGCGACACCACCCCGACGCGGACGCGGCACACCATACGAAACAGACACAACAGACTCCCGAGGAGAAAGACGAGAAGAAGGGGGTTCAGCGCGGCCGGTGGCGTCCAGGCAGACGCCTGAGCAGGGTCGACGGAGGTCAGGTCCGGCCACCCAACACAGCCCGACCCACCGTCGCCGACAACTCGACCAGCAGGGCGTCGACCTGTACTGGCACCGGACTCAGCAACTCGTCGAGACACTGCCGCGCCTGCGGCTCACCGTCGAGGAACCGGCCCTCGACACCAGTACCGATACACAGCCGCGCCAAGGCGCTGTCGAACGGATCCAGCAACTCACCGCAGCGGATACGGGTCGACAACCTGGCCCACGGCCACGCCGCCACGTTCATGTCCGCCGGCGCCCACACCGTCCGGGGGGACGTCATCAGCCGCCGGACCCGCACCGGCCGCACCACCCCAGCCTCGGCCAACCGCTGGCCGACCGCAGGCACCGACGCCTCGGCGAGAACCTCGAGCCAGACCGGAACCGGCTGCCCCGGCTCTGCCGCCACCCACGCGGCGACCTGCCGTTCAAACCCGCCCACCCGCACCGCCGGTGGCGGGCACGCGAGATTTCCCGACGGCGTCACCGTCAGCACACCGGCCACGACCAGATCCGCCAACACGGCGGCCGCCACCCCGAACCCGGCGAGCCGCGGCGCCAACCGCAACTGACCCGACACGTCATGGTGCGCCATCAGGAAGAACTCATCCGCCAACAGACGACGATCAACCGGCAACGACAACACCGAACGCCGAGGCGCTCCGGAGCGGTAGACGGTCATGATCGACCTCGCCTCGTCCTCGCACGCCACATCGAAAACAAGGCTTGCGGTGACGACTGGTCCAGACCACCAGAGCTCACTGTCTCTGCGGCCCAAGTCCCGCCGGTCGCTCCCGGCACGACCGCGTCAGCTCTCATGACCTGCATCTGCCGGACGTTCACGATCGACCGCCGAAGCATCCGGCCGCGACTTCACCGGTCAGCCCTCCACCTGCGCTACCGGCCGCTGAGCGCGATGCCGGCCACCGCCGTCCCAACAGTCCGGATGCCCGACCGTGCGCTAGGTGTCCCAAGTTGTGCGAGCGGGTTGCGGTGCAGTCCGGGCACCGCAGCGTGTGCCCACATCCGGTGCACCAACGGTGCCGACACCGACATCCCCCAAATCCCGGGATGGCAGCCATCAGTGAAGAGGCGACGGCCACTACGAATGCGGCGGTCAGCGACATGGCTACACCTTCTAACTAGAAACCTTGGTTGGGCCTGCCGTACCGGTGACGGGGGACACCGGCACGGCAGGCGGTCTAGGTCACCGCGCACTACGGCTCCCGGCGCGATCCGGAATGCCGACGAGCCCGCCAGGCCCGCGCCGGTTGAGCCCCGTCGGTGTGTGTCGCGGCTAGGTCATGGGCTCCATTCAGGGGGTATCGCTGGGCCATCGCTAGACCACGGAGGCAGACACGGAGACTGTCCGCATCTGTCGTAGCTATTCACCGGGGGCGGGTGAGTTTTCCTGCATTCCGGGCGGTGGCGTGACCTGCGGTGTCTTCCGGGTGTGCTGGTCGTTGCAAGGGGCATGGCCGTCGATCCGTTGCTGTGCTCGCGGGAGGAGCTGCTTGCCCTCGTCGCG